>JALWYX010000057.1:0-22359 GCA_027078415.1 Thermoanaerobaculia bacterium | reverse complement strand
ATACTATAGCAGATGGAACAGCAGTAGCAAAGCCCGGCAACATCCCTCTACAAATATTAAAGAACAGATTGGAAGGATTAATAGAAGTAACTGAAGAAGAAATAGAACTAGCACTATTCGACCTTCTAGAAAAAGAGCATCTTGTTTGCGAAGGGGCAGGAGCTATGAGCTATGCAGCTGTACTAAGTGGCAAAGTAGAAATAACCGATAACAGCGTGGTAATTCTCTCCGGAGGAAATATAGATTTAACTACCCTCGGTAGAGTAATAGAGAGAGTTCTTGTGAAAAGTAAGAGAGTATCTGCAATAACTGTACTATTGGAAGATAAACCTGGCAACCTTGCAAAAGCGTTAAACATAATAGCAGCTGAAGGAGGAAATATAATAGATATCTCCCACCACCGATACCTCCCAAAAGGTAAATTTTGGGAAGTAGAAGTAAAAGTGATAATAGAAGTAAACAACAACCAACAACTAGAAGATATAATAACGTCTCTAAAAGAAGAAGGAATTAATGTCATACATAATTGATGCTTCCAAAAACATTAACAAGTAGATATATACTATTACTCCTTCTGAACACGTCATTTTTTATATCCATACTCGCAGAACTAAAACAAATTTATGTAGAACTATCTATACCTAATCCTTTGGTAAAATCACCTGAAGTATGGAGGCCTATAACACCTGAAAAAAAAAGGTTAGAACAGGCGTTGAAGATAATCGAAGATATAACTCCACCACGATCCGTTCTTTTTACATCTTACATGGACAACAGTGAAAAAGGACTGGCTATCTACCGCTGGGCACGATTTTTAATACCCAAAGTGGATCTAATCTATTACCCATCTGTAGAAACCATCAATCCTCCCAACAATCAATTTATCTTTAGTTACAAAAAAAAAATAAACAAAAAATGCTTTAAAAAAATAAAAAGTATTCCTACAGCATCGTTGTATCTAACGTTATGTCGCTAATCTACACAACAATCGCACTTATACTCTCCTTTTTAGCAGGCTACAAAGTACTAAAAACTCTAGGACTTGATACAGCAAACAGTTGGAAATTTAGCTTTATAAGTGGTTCCCTAATACTATATCTTTTCTTAATCTCTCTAACCATCTTTAAAATAGAATGGAATAGAATCTATATTTTATCGTTTTTACTATTGTTAGTAATCCTACCTACAACTTCTATTAAATTTATTAAACAGACCTCGCTAAACAAAAAGGTAATAATTTTCGCTATTACGAGTATACTCTTAACTACACTATCAGTAAGTGGTATAGCGGTAGCTTCAGACTATATTTTTCAATGGGGTATAAAAGGATACAAATTTGCCTTAGCAAAAAAGATAGACTGGAACTTTTTAAAAGAGCGTGCTTATCTTATACATCCAGATTACCCTTTACTATACCCTGTGCTTATGGCTGCTTACACCACAGTAGCAGGAGATCTCTCCCCCCACCATCACTTACTTATAAACCTACCCTTTATAGCAACAATATACTCCCTATTTCTAACGTTAAATATAAATGCTTTTATTAGTTTATCCCTATTTCTACTTACAACTCTTCTAGCTCCACGATGGAGCGGTCATCCAGATTTAGCTATAGCAGCTTATACTTTATCGGTCATCTACCTTCTAAACACTAAAGTAGACAAAAAAGATATTATTTTAGGAGTAGTTATATTCTCCTTGATTCAAACAAAAATAGAAGGAATAGCTATAGCACTTTTTACAACTGTATACTACTTTTTAAATGAGAAACGGTTTTTAAAAATTGCAACTTCTTTTATAGTTTCTTTCATGCTATGGTTCTTACCTGTTCTCCATTTTGAACTATGGAACAAGGAAAACACCTCCATATTCTCTCTTAATAAGTTAATCCAATCTCTCCACTTGGTTATCCAAGTAGCCATCTCGTCCTGGTATGGAGGTGGTATTATAATAATATTGGCAATTTTCTTTTTGTTAAAATCACCTAATAGAGGAACATCTATTCTTTTTATGCAATTAATATTTATACTCTACGTTTACTCTTCGGCTCCTCAAGAACTGAACCTCCTTATACCAACCAGCTTTACCCGCTTAATCTTTCAATTAACTCCTTCTATATTGTGGTTATTATTCTTCAAACCGATCGGCTACGAAGAAAAAGAAATCTACAAAAACAGGTGAAAAAAGCTGTTCTGGTGGTTGTGGTATCTCTACTCCCTTTTTAAAACATTCATCCAACACAAGGAAACTTCTATAAAAATATTTTTTATCGGAACTCAAATCATCTACTTGGTGCAGTTCAAGAGAACTTTTCTCCGAAGTGTCACTGTTATCTTTATTATCTTGAGCGTTATCTTCAGATAAAACCTTATTATCTTCCTGTAAAGAAGAACCATTTTCCTCTTGCGTATCAGGAGTAGAGTCATCAGTATCACCATCTTTCAGATCAACAAAAGAATTGTTTTTCTTATCGAAACTGTCAAAGAAAGGAAGATTTGCAAAATCAACTTTTTCTCCCTCAAGTCTTCCTAGGTAAAAATAGGATGCAGAAAGAAGTAAACATCTATGACCTTCTATAATATCGTTATCGTACTCTATATCTTTTAGAGCCTCTAACACTCCAAAGTAATCACCATTGACAAAAAGTTCAACAGCAGCCTTAAGTGTATCAGGAATCTCAGGTTTCTTAACAAGATTTCTTAATTGGGTCAGTTTAAATATAACCCTCTTTCTTAAATCTCTAGCTTCTTTGGGAGTTAACGAATAGATATCCACATTTTTAGCATCATCTACTATTTTTTCAGTCTCTTCCACCATCTTTTTTACTTCTTCTTCAGAAAATATCTCAAGGTTTCTTATATATTTAATATCTTTTTCAGCAACACTTAAAATTCTTTTAAATCCTTTGCCAAACTTATCATCAACTATATTTTTCAAGCGTTCCTCTTCCCTAGAAATTGCCCTTTCCAAATCATTAATCTCTTTCAAAAGAAGATCTATTTTTTTCTCAAAACTACCTAAATCACTAAACTTGTCTAAAGAGAGCAACTCTTTTTCAAGGTTATCGATCTTTCTTTCATATAAGCCAAAGTCGAACGATTTAGGATTTTCCCATCCAGCCGTAAAAGGTGGAGATTGAGTTTTAATTTTAGCTGAATTAACTCTTCTTTTCGCTTCTTCCAAACTTGCCAGAAAATATTCATTCTTTTTTCTAAAATTATCTTCTAACTCTTTTTCACATTGAGATTTAAGCTTATTTCTTTCAGCAATCAACTTACCGCTCTTACGAACAACACCCTCCTCCCAAGAACGCTCAAAATAGAGCAAAGCCTTTCTACATTCTCCCTTCTTAGCAAACGCTACTCCTAGGTAGTGGTAAGGTACATAGTATCCTAACAACCCCCCTACAAACGCAGTAGGTTCTTCTTTTTGTGCAACTGCCATCTTAAGAACTTCTATAGCTTTATCGTACTCGCCTTTTTCAACAAGTTCCTTGCCTTGTTTAAAAAGCTCTTTATAGTTAGCCTTTAAGGGAACAGCAATGATCAAAAGAGAATATATTATCTTGTAAAAGATCTTCATTGTGATTCAAACCCAAAAACTTCTAAGTATTCTTTAGAAGATACTGGAAAATGCACTTTGCATTCAGATGTTTCTCCTGGCAAAACTTGGACGGTGCAAATCTGGAGTCTTTCAGAGCTTGGATGCGATAGTTCTATATTATAAGTACCGCTTTCTAGTTCAAACTTTATAGGTGCGATACCGTCACCTGGTATTTCAATATTTTGATTGTCACTTTTTACTATTCTGGTTATAACCGCCCATGGAACAGCCTTAACCACAATGCTGCCCTTCTCTATCTTAATAGTATTCGAGATACTTTTACTTTCGCTTTGCTGTTTTTCTATAATATTATCTTTCTTACCAATCGCAGGTTGCTGCTTAACTACTTGAATCTGTTTTGGGTGTGAGCCTTTTTTGTCTCTAATTAAAACAAACCCGCCTAATACCAAAAGCGCCACTATAAATACAATTCCTCCTACTACCACAATAGGTTTATACACAAATTTTTTTCTTTCCTCGGTTTCCTCTTCTGGTTTGTCAATAAATATTTCATCTTCTACTCCTTCAATTTCAGAAGAAGATTCTTCAGAGATTACTTCCAATTCTTCCTTCTCTGTGTCAATAACCTCTTCTACTTCTTCGCTAACTTCAGGAGAAGAGTTTGCAAGAAGAACTGTTTTTTCTTCGGAGTAATTCACCTTCTCATCTTCTTCTACATTGTCATCTTTATACTTTATGCTACTTTCCAAAACCAGGTTATCGATGTTCGTATCCAACTCCTTTATAGGTTTTGTTTCATCTTTACTCAGTGCACTATCGCTCCATACAGGTAAAGTAGCGTCAGGATCTTCTTCAACTTCGGAGATTATAAACGGTATATCTAAATCAAGAAGAATACTTTCTAAAAGAGATGCGATTTCATCAAAACTAGCTGGACGTTTATCTGGGTTCTTGTGAAGACACTTTTTTATTGTGCTCACAAGCAAAGATGGAGCACTTGGCAGAAATTTGTTTATGGGGATAGGATCAACGTTGACTATTTTTTGAATTACATCTAAAGGGTCTTTTCCTTCAAAAGGACGCGTATATGTAAGAAATTCATAGGCAACAACCCCAAACGCAAAGATATCACCTTTTTTAGAACTTATACCTTTTTCTATAAATTCAGGCGATATATAGGAAACGGTCCCTACGGCTCCTCCCTTTTGAGTCCTGCGCACCTCCTCCTCTGCTAATTGAGCTATACCAAAGTCAAGTATTTTTACCAATCCACTATTAAGAATTCTGATATTACCAGGTTTAACATCTCTATGGATAACACCTTTTCTGTGTGCATAAGCCAATCCTTGAGCAACCTGCAGCAATATATCTACCTTCTTGGCCATTTCCATAGGTTCACGTTCCTCTATAATTTCCCTCAAATCCCTCCCTTCCAAAAACTCTTGAACCAGATACGCCAAATTTCCTTCTATTCCAAAATCATGTACTAGAGTAATATTCCGATGCTGTAACTTACCTGCTATCTCTGCTTCTCTAAAAAAGTTTTTCTTTACTTCAGGATCATCTATGTAAGTGGTCTTGATAGCTACTATCCTTTTTAAAAACTTATGTCTAGCTTTGTATACTATACCGAATCCCCCTTTTCCCAACCTTTCTAAAAGCTCATACTTACCTATTTCCCGGGGATCTCCAGACAACAACATACTGTCTACCTCTTCAATTTAACCCAAGTAGCTCCCCAACCTCCTCCTAAACCTAAATCTCCAAAGTCGTCTACGATAGAGGATTCAGACAGAATCTTCCTGACTCGTGCTTTCAACACGCCTTTACCTTTTCCATGAATTATCCTCACAAAATTATAGCCTCTATCAAAAGATAGATAAAGAAATTCTGAAACGACACTCTCTACCTCACAAGGAGAAAAGTGATGAAGATCTAAAACATCCCCCACTTCTATCTTTTTTAATTCGTTCCTGCTCACTTTGGCACTAAACTTTCAACCAATTTTCTACAATTTTATCTACAATCTACTATTTTAAGCAAATAACCTACTTCCTTTCTTACAAGGAATGTAGGTATACTATAATATTATGAAATTTGAGAAAACACCTATTGAGGGAGTAATAATAATAACACCTAAAGTATTTAAAGATAAAAGAGGTTTTTTTCTAGAGACGTACCACAAGAAGAAATTCTTAGAGGGTGGAATAAAAGTAGAGTTTGTACAAGATAACCATTCCCTTTCTAGGAGAAACACTATACGTGGACTTCATGGTCAGCTATTCCAAGCTCAAGGAAAACTTGTCAGAGTTATAGAGGGAGAAATATTTGATGTGGCTGTAGACTTAAGGAAAGGATCGCCTACATATACAAAATGGATAGGAGTAATACTAAGTGCAGATAACTTCAAGCAGCTTTACATACCACCTGGCTGTCTCCACGGTTTTTGCGTTCTCTCAGAACAAGCGCAAGTAGAATACAAATGTACAGATTTTTATAATCCCAGTGATGAGATAACTCTAAACTGGCAAGATCCAACTATAAACATAAGCTGGCCCATAAAAGAAGCACTTTTATCAGAAAGAGATAAAAATGCTCCCTTTTTACAAGATATAGAAAACGAGCTAATAAAATCAAAATATTACATATTCAAGGATGAAGAATAATCTCTTTTAAATTCACTCAAACTACTTGTTAGCAACTATAGATAGCTAGAGACTTATAAAAATTACTGTGCAACCAATGTAAAATAGCTTTTACCATAATATTACTATTGACAATACAATAAAAATACCCTCCCAACTTTTGAATAAAAGAAATGTTTAGTAACACGCTAAAAATTTATCGGGAATAAGTAATAAATTTTTTGACAAACAGCACATCTATCTCTCATAGAAATGTACAGTAACGTTTGTTACGAACTAGAAATTGGAAGGTAATTAATGTTAAAATTTCGACAATTTAGGTAAAAGTTTACTAAGTAAAAAGCAAGTCTACCATTTTTAAAGCGTAAAACACTTAAAATCTTTTGCTGCTCTATTCGCACCACAAAAGTATTAACGGATTTTATACTACCTCACTCAGAGCAAGATCTATAAGCGTTTTCTGCTCTATAAGATGAGCTTTCATCGATCCCGTAGCGGGAGAAGCTCCTTCAGAACGTTTTATGGTTCTTATATAGGAAGATGTAACCTTTTCCAAACGAGGAACTATATAAAAAAGAGCTCCCTGGTTAGCAGGCTCTTCCTGTACCCAAATAATTTCTTTAGGTGAATAGAAATCCACAATCTCTTCTATATCTTTTTCGGGAAAGGGGTAGAGTTCCTCTACAGTTACTACAGCTACGTTATCTTTCTGCTCTTTATCCCTTTCCGCTCTAAGTTCATGTGCAATCTTTCCTGTACAAAAAATGAGCCGTTTAACTTTACTCTTTATTTTCGGATCATCCAACACTCTTTTGAACGAACCGTTTAAAAAACTATCTATATCTGAGGAAGCTCTTTTTGCTCTAAGTAAACTTTTAGGAGTAAAAACTATTAAAGGTTTTCTGAGTTTCCATAAGGCTTGTCTTCTGAGCAAATGGAAATATTGAGAAGCTGTTGATGGTTGAGTAACAATTATATTATCTTCAGCTGCCAGTTGTAGGAATCGTTCTATTCTAGCGGAAGAGTGTTCAGGTCCTTGCCCTTCATATCCATGAGGTAACAAAATTACCAATCCAGATAGTAAACCCCATTTATCTTCACCGGATACGATAAATTGATCTATTATAATTTGAGCACCATTGGCAAAATCACCAAATTGGGCTTCCCATATAACCAGGGCCTCAGGAAAATCTCTGCTGTAACCGTATTCAAACCCCAAAACTCCTGCCTCTGAAAGAGGAGAATCGTAGATTTCAAAGAAAGCTCTATTACCCTTTATTCTAGAAAACGGCGAAAACCTGTTGCCATTTTCGTAATCTACCCAAACCGCGTGTCTATGGTTAAAAGTACCTCTACACGAGTCCTCCCCTGAGAGTCTAATAGGAACACCATCCAACAGAAGAGAACCAAAAGCTAACTGCTCAGCGCTACCAAAATCTACGGGAATCTTGCCTTCAAACATACTTTTACGTTGTTCAAGAAGACGTTTAAGTTTAGGATGAAGAGAAAAGTTGTTAGGGGGTGTTGTCAGATACTCCTTTAATATCTTTATACTATCTTCGTTTATAGAAGTAGGAACATCAAAATCATTCCTATATCTACCTCCAACGTACCTGTTCCAATAGTCAGGTAATGTTGCCAACCTAGGTCTTCTTTCTATTTTTTTAGCTTTTTCCAGAGCTGATAGAAACTCTTCCTCAACTTCCTTAGCTCTAGCGTAGGCGAAATCTACCAATCCCCATCTCTCCGCAACATCTCTCCACATCGGAGGAATAGAAGCAATTTTTTTGTACATAGTAGGTTGAGTAAGAGTAGGATCATCTATCTCGCTATGACCGTATCTTCTAAAACCTACAAGATCTATAAAACAATCTATACCGAACTTATTACGCAAATTGAAGGCCAATTCTGCAACTTTCAAAACGGAGTCTATATCTCTAGAGTTTACATGAAAAATAGGCACTCTTAATCTAAGTGCTTCATCTGTAGGAAAAATAGAGGAAGTATAACTGGACGGCAAAGTTGTAAATCCAATCAAGTTATTAACTATTATGCGTATAGTGCCTCCTACTGTGTAACCTTCTAAGGACATAAGATTTAGCGTTTCAGCAACTATACCTTGTCCTATAAAAGCGGCATCACCGTGTAAAGTAATAGGTAATATCTTTTTTACTCCCTCCTCGAGTGAACCGTATCGCAAAGCTTTAGCTCTAACTCTACCCATAGCTACCGGATCAATAGATTCCAAATGGCTAGGATTAGACGCTATATGAACCCTAATTTTACCCCTAGGAGAGGAAAATACTCCTGTAGCCCCCAGATGATACTTTACATCTCCACCTCCCAATACGCTACGAGGATCTACATCTTCAAAACCCGCAAAAATTTCAATAGGATCCTTACAAGCTATATTAAGAAGCAGGTTTAACCTTCCTCTATGAGCCATAGCTATGAGGGTTTGTTCAAAATTTAGCAGAATAGCTTTATCTAGTATATGTGCAACTAAAGGTATAAGAGAGGTAAGGCCCTCGACAGAAAATCTTTTAGTACCCACGTATCTACGATGAGCTACCTCTTCAAAAATAGAGGCTTTTATAAGAAAATCTAAAACTCTCTTCTTATCGTAAGTAATTTTTTTCTCTTCCATAAAATAGGCTACATATTCTCTAAGTTCCTTGTTAGGAGAGTGCATAAATTCAGCACCGATATAGGAACAGTATACTTTCTTGGCAAAAGCAGCGTCTTCACCTTCTTCTGGGAGTTCTACATCTATTCTCTTACCGCTAATATCCAAGGGGTCTATCTTAGCTTTTAAAAAACCCCACTGTCTATACAGATTTAGTACAGTTTCCCTATCATACATATCTTTACAATTTTTAATATACCTCTTGTAATTTTCTAACTTTCGCTACTATTTGACCGTTTTCAAGTAGTATAACTATAGTATCACCTTCACTTACTTCACCTTTTAAAATTTCCTTAGCTATAATGGTCTCTACATGCTTCTGAATAAAACGTCTAAGAGGTCTAGCTCCAAATGTTGGATCATAAGCTGTTTCTGCTATATACCTTTTTACTTCTTCTGTTAACTCAACTTTTATTCTTTTATCTTCCAATCTTGCTCTCAAATCATCTACAAGGAGATCGACTATTTTTACCAATTCTTTCATCGTAAGAGGCTTGAAAATAACTATATCATCAATACGGTTTAAAAATTCGGGTTTGAAATAGGAGCGTAACTCTTTTATTACCGCTTCCTTTACATCTTCTTTAAGCTCACCATTTTCATCTATACCTTCAAGCAACATATAACTTCCTATATTGGAAGTCATTATAACTATAGTATTTTTGAAATCTACGGTTCTCCCATGCGAATCTGTTAATCTTCCATCATCCAAAAGTTGAAGCAATATATTAAACACATCAGGATGAGCTTTTTCTATTTCATCGAGCAAAATAACGGAGTAAGGTTTACGCCTAACTGCTTCTGTAAGCTGTCCTCCCTCTTCATAACCAACATATCCAGGAGGAGCCCCTATCAACTTGGAAACTGAATGCTTCTCCATATATTCACTCATATCTATTCTTATAAGAGATTTCTCGGTATCAAAAAGAGCTTCAGCTAGTGATTTAGCCAACTCAGTTTTACCAACACCTGTAGGTCCTAGAAATATAAAAGATCCTATAGGCCTGTACGGATCTTTGACCCCCGCCCTAGCTCGCAAAATAGCTTCACTCACTAGCTTAACAGCTTCATCCTGACCAACTACTCTTTTATGAAGAATTTCTTCTAAACGCAGCAGCTTTTCCCTCTCTCCTTCCACAAGTCTGCTTACAGGTATCCCCGTCCAGCGCGAGACTATTTCTGCTATCTCTTCTTCCGTAACTTCTTCTCTAAGCAACTTTTTATCTTTCTGGATCTCTGAAAGCTTTCTCTCCGCTTCTTCCAGTTTAGCGAACAGTTCCGGTAGTTTCCCATGTCTAAGCTCTGCAGCCCTGTTTAAATCGTACTCTCGCTCAGCTTTCTCTATTTCTCTTTTAACTTCTTCTATCTCTTTTCGAAGAGCTCTAACTTCCTTTATTACCTCTTTTTCCAATTCCCACTGCGCTATAAGTGTATTTACTTTCTCCTTTAGATCTGCTAACTCCTTACGAACGTTTTTCAACCTCTCCCGTGAAAGTGAATCGGTTTCTTTTTTAAGAGCCATCTCTTCGATTTCGAGCTGAATTATTTTTCTTTGTAAAACCTCTATCTCTTCAGGAACGGAGTCAAGCTCCGTTCTTACCATAGCACAAGCTTCATCTATAAGATCGATAGCTTTATCAGGCAAATATCTATCTGTTATATAACGATCAGACAAAGTAGCAGCAGAAACTATGGCAGAATCACGTATTTTGACACCATGAAAAACCTCAAACCTTTCTTTAAGCCCCCTAAGAATAGTTATAGTATCTTCAACAGAAGGAGGGTCCACCATAACAGGCTGGAATCTTCTTTCAAGTGCGGCATCTTTCTCTATATATTTTCTATATTCATCGATAGTAGTAGCCCCTATCACCCTAACTTCTCCTCTAGCAAGAGCTGGCTTTAGTAAATTACCAGCATCAGTAGCTCCTTCTGCCTTTCCAGCCCCTACTATGTTGTGCAGCTCATCTATAAATAGAATTATTCTACCTTCCGATTCTCTAACTTCATTTATAACCGCTTTTAATCGCTCCTCAAACTCACCTCTATACTTAGCACCTGCAATAAGAGCTCCCATATCAAGAGCAAATATAGTTTTATCTTTCATCCATTCTGGAACATCTCCTTTAACTATTCTCTGAGCTATTCCTTCGACTATTGCTGTTTTCCCCACGCCGGGCTCACCTATAAGAACTGGATTATTTTTTGTCTTACGAGAAAGAATTCTTATAACTCTTCTGATTTCATCATCCCTACCGATTATAGGGTCAAGCTTACCTCTTTGAGCGAGGGAAACTAAATCAACTCCATATTTAGACAAAGCCTCATAAGTGGCTTCAGGAGTTGCACTTGTTACTCTCTGAGATCCTCTAACAGCAGTAAGAGCTTGCAGAAAGGAATCTCTATCTATACCGTGCTTTAGAAATATCTTAGCAGCAGGAGATTCTTCAGAAGAGGAGAGTAAAGCTAATATCAAATGTTCTACCGACACATATTCATCTTTAAGTCTTTTAGCTTCGTTATAAGCATTTTCCAACAGAGAGTGCAAGCGTCCCGAAAGATAGATCTTACCAGCTTCGGTAACCACTCCTTTAACCGAAGGCCTTTTGTAAAGCTCCTCTTCCACTTCCTTTTTTAGCACATTGGGATCTTTCCCCATTTTAGTTATTACTCTAGGTACTATTCCATCTTCCTGCTCAAGCAAAGCAACAACTAGATGTTCAATATCTACTTGCTGATGTCCTAATTTTATAGCTTTGTCTTGAGCTGACGCTAAAGCTTCTTGTGACTTTAAGGTAAACTTACTTAAGTCCATTAAAAGCCTCCTTCCTTATTGTCTAGGGTTAAATGTAGACACTCTTTTAAGCTCTTCGAAAAGTTCTTTCTCTTTAGGTGATAATATCTTTGGCACTTCTATTTTAAGTTCTAAAAATAGATCTCCTTTTTTTCCAAAACGGTCAGGGTATCCGTGCCCCTTTAGACGCAACTTTCTACCTGATGAGGACCCTGGTGGAATATTGATCTTTACTTTTCCATCTAAAGTCGGCACTTCGATCTGTGCTCCCAAAGCTGCTTCCCACGGAGTTATAGGGAGAGTAGCAAACAGCTGATTACCCTCCAATCTAAACACTGGATGAGGCAGTATGTCAACTTTTAAAAAAAGATCACCAGGCACCCCTCCTCCTAAACCAGGCGCACCTTTCCCAGGTATTCTTATCTTCTGTCCGGGCTTTATTCCCGGTGGAATCCTTATATTAACACTCTTAACCTCACGAGTAATCGGATCCTGAATTGTCAACGTTTTCTCTCCTCCAAAAGCTGCTTCTTCCAAAGAGAGCTGAATCCTCGCCTCTATATCTTCCCCTCTAGATACCCAACCACCCCTATATCCGCTTCTCCTTTCTTTCTGACTTCTAGAAGTGGCCCCACCTCCAAAGAGGAAATCGAAAAATGAACTAAACCCACTAAAAGAATCCTCCCCAAAGTCAACGTAGACTTTTTCGTTGCCGGTGCTGTAAAAATTAAACTTTGAAAATATATCTTCCCATCCAGGAGGTGGAGTTCCTCCATCTTTTACTCTTTGCCATGCGTCTCCAAACTGGTCATATTTCTTTCTCTTCTCAGGATCTTTCAAAACCTCGTAAGCTTCCGAAATTTCCTTGAACTTTTTCTCAGCTTCTGGAGACTTATTAACATCCGGATGGTATTTTCTCGCTAACCTCCTAAAAGCCCTCCTTATCTCTTCATCTGTAGCGTTACGAGATACACCTAGAATCTCGTAATAATCTTTAACCTTCACCTACTCCCCCACCTTAATTTTATACAATTATAGAACAGAAAACCCCTAGAGTTCTTTCTCTAGGGGTTGAAGGGAAGGGTTTATTCGACCACTTCGGCGTCTACAACATCATCTCCGCCCTTAGAACTTCCTGTAGTACCAGATGCAGAAGAAGTTGTTTCCTGCGCCTGTGTTTGAGCATAAGCTGCGTTAGCTACCTCTTGCATAACTTTCTGTATCTCTTCCACAAGTTGACGATACCTAGCAGTGCCTGCTTGCTTATCCAGAGCTTCCTTAGCGCTTTTTACAACCTCCTCAGCTTTTCCTTTGACAGATACAGGAATTTTCTCTCCTAAATCTTTAAGGTATTTCTCCAATTGATACACTGCACTATCCAACTGGTTACGCGCTTCTACCTCCTCTCTTCTCTTTCTGTCCTCTTCAGCGTATCTCTCGGCTTCTTTTATCATACGATCTATTTCATCTTTTGGCAGAGTAGTAGAATTTGTTATAGTGATTTTTTGCTCCTTACCTGTATCTTTATCCTTAGCAGAAACTGTCAATATACCATTAGCGTCCACGTCAAAAGTAACCTCTATCTGGGGAATTCCTCTCGGAGCTGGGCGGATACCTTCTAACCTAAATCTACCCAACACCCTATTATCTCTAGCCATCTCTCTTTCACCTTGCAACACTACTATATCTACCGCACTTTGATTATCCTCAGCTGTAGTAAAAATTTCCGTCTTCTTAACTGGGATCGTTGTATTACGTTCAATAAGTTTAGTCATAACTCCACCGAGAGTCTCTACTCCAAGTGAAAGAGGTATAACGTCTATTAGCAAGACGTCTCTTACTTCACCCTTTATAATTCCTGCTTGTATAGCTGCACCCAAAGCAACCACCTCATCGGGATTAACACTCATATTAGGTTCTTTCCCTATTTCACGTTTTATAAGTTCTCTTACAGCTGGAACTCTTGTAGACCCACCTACTAGTATTACTTCATCTATATCTGACGGTTTTAAGTTAGCATCGGATAAAGCTTGCTTTATAGGACCTAACGTTCTTTGCAACAGATCATCTATCATTCTTTCGAATTGAGAACGAGTCAACTTCATGTGAAGATGTTTAGGTCCTGTTGCATCGGCTGTTATAAAAGGTAAATTGATTTCGGTTTCCATTCTGGATGAAAGCTCTATCTTAGCTTTCTCAGCAGCTTCAAACAACCTCTGAAGAGCCTGGGGATCTTGCCTTAGATCTATACCTTGCTCCTTTTTAAACTCATCTGCAATCCAATCTACTATTCTTTTATCAAAATCGTCACCACCTAAATGGGTATCACCTGCAGTTGATCTTACCTCAACAACGTTATCTCCTACATCTAGGATAGAAACATCAAACGTTCCCCCACCTAAATCGAATACAAGAATGGTTTCTCCTTTCTGCTTATCCAAACCGTAAGCTAGAGCAGCCGCTGTAGGCTCATTTATAATTCTTAATACCTTTAACCCAGCTATCTCTCCAGCTATCTTAGTAGCTTGCCTTTGAGCGTCGTTAAAGTAAGCTGGAACTGTTATTACAGCTTCGGTTATCTCCTCTCCTAACCTCTTAGAAGCATCATCTACAAGCTTCCTAAGAACCGCTGCTCCCACTTCTTCAGGAGCAATCAACTTCCCAAAAACTTTAAATCTTACAGCACCGTTGGGTCCTTCCACAACTTCGTAAGGAACCATTTTAGCCTCTTCCGTGACCTCAGAAAAACGCCTTCCTATAAAACGTTTAGAAGAGTATATTGTACCTTTTGGATTAAGGATAGCCTGCCTTTTAGCTACAGCCCCTACTAACCTCTCGCCATTCTCCTTATAAGCGACAACAGAAGGAGTAGTTCTACTACCCTCGGCATTTTCTATTACTACAGGCTTATCTCCCTCCATCACTGCTATAACTGAGTTAGTAGTACCTAAGTCTATTCCAACTGCTTTTCCCATTTACTCAACCTCCTAATCAATTGAATTTGTTTTCTTTTAAAATAACACCTAATACAATCAAACTATTCCTCACACACTGCACTCCTACGATCCAATTTTGGTGGAGCAGAAGGGATTCGAACCCTCGACCTCCACGTTGCGAACGTGGCGCTCTCCCAACTGAGCTACTGCCCCCTTAGGATGGCTAAACTATACCACCTTACCTAATTATTGTAAACTATATCATTAATGAACTACAGTCCCAACGATTACATAGTTGTCATACCAGCTTACCAATGCGAAAAAACTATAGCTAAAGTAGTAAAAGAAGCAAAGAAATGGGTTGACACAGTTATAGTAATAGATGACGGAAGCACAGATATGACTTACAAAAAAGCCAAAGATAGTGGAGCGGAAGTTATAGTACACAAAAAAAACTTAGGCAAGGGAGCAGCTCTGCGTACGGGCATAAAAGAAGCATTGAAAAAAGATAAAAAAGCTGTGATTATGCTTGACGGAGACGGACAACACGATCCGTCTTACATACCAGCTTTTATCCAAAAATGGGAAAAAGAAAAATGGGACATAATAATAGGCACAAGGTTCGGCAATAAAGATAAAATACCCAGAAAAAGGTATTTAGCTAATAAAATAGGAAGTGCAATTCTTTCATTTTTTATAAGAAAAAAAATAGAAGACACTCAATCAGGGTTTAGGTTAATTAGTACAGAACTGCTAAAAAAATTTAAGTTGACATCGAAAGGATATACCATAGAAGCTGAAATATTGATAAGAGGTGTTCATAGAGGGGCTACAATAGGCTACGTAAATATAGAACCTATATACTTTAAAGATGGTCAGAGTTTCTATAGACCTGTTCTGGATACAACTATAATATTTATCAGATGCGTTTTTTTAGTTATAAGCGACAGAATAAAATCATTACTGACATCGAAATAACACCTTTAACTACAGAGGGACATATTCTAAGTATAGATGTAGAGGAATGGTACCATAACTGCCACGAGCGTCGCTACATATACCCTCAAACACGCCCCAAAAGCATAAAAGAAGAGCTGGACTGGACAATACCTTTCCTACTGGAAAAACTGGAAGAGGGCAAGATAAAAGCAACTTTTTTTATTTTGGGGGAAATAGCTGAAAAAAAACCTTACCTAGTACGCGAAATCTTTGGAGCAGGACACGAAATTGCTTGTCACGGCCTTTTACATTACCGTTTGAAGTGGGAAAACGTAGATAAGTTTAAAAAAGATATAGAGAAAGCCAAAAAAATTTTAGAAGATATTATCGGAGAAAAAATCTACGGATTCAGAGCTCCAGAATGGTCTTTGAGATCGTTTAATTCAGTATATTTAGAGGCAATTGTGCAGGCCGGGTTTTACTACGATAGCTCACTAGTAAAAGTACCGTTAGCGGGTAGTATTTTCAATCTTTCTGTTCCTCATACCATAAGTACCCTCCGATGGCAAATAATAGAAATACCACCATCTGTAATAGGGCCGTTCTCTATAGCAAGTGGCTGGAAACTCCGTAAACTTACCTTAGCAGAAATTTTAAAGCTTAGGAAAAGAAACTATCTACATATAACCATTCACCCGTGGGAAGTTATACCGCGTCCTATAAACGATCTTTCTACTATAGCACAATTGTTCGCAAACCCAGGATTGGAAAATTTTTACTATACAAAAAATTTTATTTTTTCACTAAGATGGAATACAATTCTGAAATCGATCTCTAAAGGAGTATTAGAATGAATAGAAGACTACTTACTCTTCTAATATCCTTTTCATTGCTCTTTATTCATTGCAGCAAAAAGAAAGAAGCTTTAAAAACACCGGATTCAGCTTCAACAATTAGAAAACAAGAGAAGAAAAATACTACAACACTAGACAACTACGAAAAATCTTTGCAGGCTATTCAGCCTTCAGATGAAAAGACCAGCGATAGCAAAACAGCATTGATAGAAATAGAAGATAAGGTAACTAAAGAGGAAGCAACTTCCACAGAACCAAATGAAAATACAACATACGAAGATCCATTTTACAGTTTCGAACAGGCTATTACTATCTACCAAGAAGCTCAAGATTTATGGCTATTAGGCAAATTTGAAGAAACCATCGCTAAGCTAGATGAAGCTCTTGTTAAAGTATTAGCAATAGATACAGACTCCAATCCTCAATTGCAAGAAGAAAAGGATCAACTGCGCCTTATGATAGCAAAAAAAATAGTAGAGATATACGCATCCCAAATAACAGCATTGCCCTCGCTGGACGGTTCTATTCCTAGAGAAATTAATAAATACGTAGAGTATGAAATTAGAAGTTTTCAAGGTCCTGAACGCAAATTTTTCCTATCATCCTACCAAAGATCGGGAAGATATAGAGCTATGATTCTTAAGATGCTAGAAGAAGCTGGTATGCCAAGAGAACTATCATGGCTTCCTCTTATAGAAAGTGGATATAAAGTCAGAGCTCTATCCAAAGCCAGAGCACTGGGATTGTGGCAATTTATAGCTTCCACCGGATACAGATATGGACTCAAACGCACTAGTTGGATAGATGAAAGGATGGACCCAGAAAAATCTACTCGAGCCGCTATTGCATATCTAAAAGATTTGCACGAACTGTTCGGTGATTGGCTTACAGCTATCGCAGCTTACAATTGCGGAGAGCACAACGTACAACGAGCGATACGAGCTCAAAGAATAAACTATCTAGATAGTTTCTGGGATCTGTACATACACCTACCTAGAGAAACGGCTCGCTACGTACCACGATTCTTGGCAACCTTAGCTATAGTAGAGAACCCTGAAAAATACGGTTTTCAACTACCAAACCCAGATCCACCGATAAACTTTGAAGTTGTTGAAGTAGAAAGATCTGTATCATTAAGTTTACTAGAGAAAAAGTTGGGCTTATCTCCAAACACTTTAGTAGAACTAAACGCCGAGCTACGTAGAAAAGCAACTCCGCCCTTTAGATACAAGTTAAAAGTACCTCCAAATTTTGGGCAAAAGACAGTCGCAATAATCGAAAAACTACCCACTTATAAGATGGCCTCTGTAAGAACTTACAGAGTTAGAAGGGGAGATACTTTATCAAAAATAGCTAAAAAATTTGGAGTATCTGCACGCACTATTCAACGCTTAAACCGTATAAGAAATCCACACAGACTTAGAATAGGGCAAAAACTTAAAATTCCTACTTCAAGATACCGTCTTGCAAAGAAAAGATCCTACACAGAGAAAAAGGTTGACGTTTCCTCAATAAAAGAGGTAAAGACTATAGTAGTAAAAGCTGGAGATAGTTTGTGGAGTATAGCCCAAAGGCATAACACAAACGTGGCTACGATAATAGCTCTAAATAAACTAAAAAGTACAAGATTAAAAGTAGGCCAAACACTCAAAGTTCCTGCTACAATATCAAGGAAAAACGTAAAAGTATCTAGAAAAGCTAATGGAACAATACACGTTGTAAAACGTGGAGAATCCTTATTTACAATAGCTGCAAAGTACAAAGTACCACTTGAGAGCCTCTTAGAAGCAAATGGTCTATCAAAACATTCAACTATATACCCAAATCAAAAACTGTTAATACCAAATTCCAACTAGAGTTCGTAGCCTATCCTATATTCAAACAAGCTATTGTATAACAGATGAAAAATTTTTTAGATAGATTTCTGTGCCTTACTGCAACTAAGTTGCCTTGCAAAAATTTATCAGTAGATCTAGAAACAAGTCCACCATTAAGAAAAAGTCGTCTTTCTTTATTACCCAGATGATCATATTTTATACACATGTAACCCCGGGTTATAACAGGCCATAGTAGTAAAAAAACATCTTAAAAGAGAGCTAAAATTAACCAAAAAGGTAGCTGCAATTTAAAACACCACAACCCAAAACAGGTAACAGTCCACTAAAGTTCCCACCGACTATATCTACTTATAGTAGTGATAAGGTCAATCTTAGAAAAATGTGAGAGCTTACTATATACTCCCCTTAGAACCCTTGACAATTCTACCGTTACAGTATACCAATACTACATAAGTTTGGCAGACAACACTGTAGATTCCTACCTACATCCACATACACACCTAATAAGTATAAATATATAGATACTCTGGAACATTTCCAGAAACTAGCGATGAAACTACTTCGTACTTTTACAGATTAATATATTCGCAACTAGTTGTCCTTCTGCAGCTAGTTTGGATCCTAGTAGTGTATATCTCAGTGCCACAACCATATAGCTCTATTGTGTTTAATCTCCAGGCAGTGCAGTGGTGACAAATACCAGACAAATATAAACGAACAGTTATATTGTCCAGTTACAGAGTCACACGAAACTCTATTCCTCTAGATCTATCTCCAGGAATAAGTGGTAGTAAAAAGGGGTAAAATATGCCTGGAACAGAGAACCGTTACGATTTTTGCATATTTGATACGTATAAGCTTTGATTTCAGCTACGATTGGATATATAACTTTGGATGGATTGCACATATGATCCATGTAAAACAATTTGCCAGAGCATCAAGTACAAAAATACTCTCTTAACCATAAAAACTACCCGTTATCTCCGTTAGTTTCAAATCCAATCATCCAAAAGAAACAGCTCCTAATTCTCCCAGGATAACCGTTTTACAGTGAGGACAAACCAATATTCTACCGCTTCTTGGTAATGTACTAGTAAATCTTACTTTAACTCTATACATCCTTATTGCCCACAAGGTTGTAAGCTCCTTAGAGCACCCACTACACCTTACTGGAAACTCCAACTTATACTCAGCTGGAGGGTTCCATTTATACTCTGACTGAGATATATCGTTCTTTACATCACTCATTTTCTACTCCCCAGATACCTTCTAAAGTTAAAAACGATCCTTTTAACCTTACGATATATACTGTTATTCTCTTTTCCAACCCCTTCTTTACCTAAAAAACGTTCAAGACCTTCACTATACAGTATTTTTCTACTATCTTCTCCTACCTCACTTATCTCCCTATTGTCGGAGCAAAAAAGTTCATTGTTATAGAAAAAAGGTAGAGTAAGAGACAACGCTCTATCTATTCCCACTTTTACAAAAGGTTTCATAAAGTCCTGATTTGCAGACTGGTCAGGTGTTAAAGCTACAGTGATAGGAAGATCATATTTTTCTGCTATATTATTGAGAAAAGTAGAATCTAAAGTACTAAAGAGTGCTTCCACTTTTCTATGTGCCTTTTCGCTATAACTGTATTGAGATTTTTTAAGATCTTGTCTACCTACTATTTTAAGAAATTTTTCCCAAAGGTGTGGTTCTAATAACGCTACCGCAACAAGTTTTTCATCTTTACTTTTATATAACCTATAGCATGGAAGAGCTCCCGATAAGGGTAACTTATCCTCCATCCTTAAGGTTTCAACAACGTTGTGAGTCCACGTTGTAAGATGGAGAAAATATGAAGATGCTACTAAAGGTAATTGTATATGGTAAGGACCAGAATTGCCATCTTTTCGCTGATACAGTGCGGTTAATATAGCTATTACTCCAAAAAGTGCTCCTCCTATATCAGCGTAAGGAGCTGCTGGCATAGAGTTGCTAGACACAAGTGCTCCTGAAGCAGCCTGATAGTTAAGGTCATGTCCTATACGGTCACTCCACTCGTTATCTTCACCCCAACCTGTTATAGAACAGATTATAAGATTATCAAACTCTTTCAGATCCTCTTTGCTAACACCTAATTTTCTTTTTGTCTTAGGTCTAAAACTCTCTATCAAAAGATCACTTCTTTCAAGAAGAGCGAGAAAAGCTTCTTTACCATCTTTCACAGTAAGATCCAAAGATATAGACTCTATTCCTTTAAGAAGTGTAGCACCCAAAGAACTTACACCTCCTATAAAAGGGGGAAAACCTCTAATTGGATCACCACCACCAGGATACTCTACTTTTATAACTCTAGCTCCTAATATGGACAATATCTGAGCAATTAGAGGTCCTGGTAAATATCGTGACAGATCCAGTACTTTTATCCCATCCAAAGGGCGTTTCATCTTTCAATAACCATAGCAAATCCCACTCCTCCTGCTGCACATACTGTAGCAAGCCCGAGAGAACGATCTTTATCTTTCATAGCATTTGCTAACTGCATTACAACTCTAGCTCCTGTTGCTCCAAAAGGATGCCCTATTGAAATGGATCCTCCGTAAACGTTCCACCTTTCCAGTTCTACTACTCCTAGCGGTTCGTCTCTACCGAGTTCTTCCTTCGCAAACTTCTTAGAGGCAAAAGCTTTCATATTGGATATTACTTGAGCAGCAAAAGCTTCATGCATTTCAATCAGATCTATATCTTTAAATTTTACACCTGCCAGATCCAAAGCCAGCGGTGCAGCGTATGCAGGTCCCTGTAAAAGTTGACAAAACGGATCTACTGACCACCACGCCCAAGACCTTATAGAAGCCAACGGTTCTAGTCCAAGCTCTTTTGCTTTCTTCTCGCTAGCAACTAAAAGAGCTGATCCTCCATCGGTTATAGGAGAAGCATTTCCTGCTGTGATGGTTCCAAACTTTTTGTCAAAAACAGGTTTTAATTTCGAAAGAGCCTCAATAGAAGTATCAAATCGAACACCGTTATCTGTTTCTACAGCTCTTTCGTAAGGAGGAGGATACACCGTAACGATCTGCGAAGCAAAACTACCATTCTTTATAGCAGATGCAGCTCTCTCATGAGACAACAAAGCAAGTTCATCTTGAGACTTACGCGATATTTTATTTTCTTTAACCATTTTTTCTGCAGACTCACCCATAGTAAGACCCGTTGTATACTCAGCTATAGCCGGAGGTATAGGTACAAGATCTGAAGCAGACAAACCAGACAAAGCCTTCACTTTAGATACAAACGTTTTAGCCTTACTAAAAGAAGTGAAAATTCTAGTAGCTTTAGCAGGTAAACGTAAAGGAACATTAGTAAGAGACTCTGCACCTCCTACAAGAACTAGATCGGCATTACCATTCAATATCATTTCAGCAGCAAGAGTTAGAGCTTTACAAGAAGAAGCACACGCTAAATTAACTGTGGTCCCAGGAATCTTGTTTGGGAAGGAATTACGAAATATTACCTCTCTTCCTAAATTAGGTGCATACAAAGCTGGAATAACAACACCAAAGATAGAATAATCGATCTCTTTAGGATCGATATCCAACAAAGTTACCAACTCAACCGAAGGTATACTAGCTAGATCTATAACATCGAATTCAGCTAAATCGGTGCCAGATTTAGCAAAAGGAGTTCTAACTCCTCCAACTATTACAACTTTTCCATGAGGACCCTTGAAGCTTCTTTTCCTATACTTAGGAAAGTCAACACTACCTCTACTCCCTCTAGTCCAAACTGTATCTGCATAAGTAGATATTTCATCATCTAGAGATCTCACAGGGGGCTTACTAACTACGCTCATAAAATACCTCCTAAAAATCCTTTAAGACATAATAACAGAAATTAACCGAAAATACTTACCAACAAACCCTACGTTTCGACGTATTTATACAATAAATATTGCTTATTTGTATAAAATAAATATTGAAAAAGGTTCATGACAAAAAGTCTATTAATACACCTATTTTTTTATGCATTTTTTACTACCAACATTTTATCAATTTCGAAACAAAAATTAAATATATATCATAAAGAACTTTATTCTACCTATCTTATACAAA
>JALWYX010000056.1:6976-13704 GCA_027078415.1 Thermoanaerobaculia bacterium | reverse complement strand
TTTGATGGTAGTAAGTTATTAGATATTGCAGCTCTTTTTCCTTTTAAACAATTTGCCCGCGTAAGTGAGTAAATCTCCTATCTGGCGCCGCATAGGGGATTCGAACCCCTGTTACCGGCGTGAGAGGCCGGCGTCCTAGGCCTCTAGACGAATGCGGCGTTAGTAAAATTATAGACTAATGTAAAAATATTTTGAAGAATGTAATAAAATCTAATGTGGGAACGTTCTAAAACGATGAGTTTGTTAAAGTGGATAATTTTTAAGTTTGGAGACAAAAAACGGTACTGTTACTCTAAGCGATAGGTTGTAAAGATGTGGATTTTAGTATTTTCTATATTTAAATTGTACAATGTCCCAGGAGAAAGGGTATGATATTTGAAGATGTAAAATGGCGGTGTTATATAAGATATATTTATCGTTCAACAGGTACAAGTTAATCCTAGTGCATGGAGGAAAACAATGTATCCTCGACATATATTTACGGGTGTGATATTTGCTGTTTTGTTCGTGCTTGGTAATGCTGTTTTAGAAGCGAAAAACGTTATAATAGCTGTCGATTCTAGCAGATCTTTACAAGATAAAGATTTTAGCAAAGTAAAAGCTTTCGCTAAAGAGTTGGTAGATATGGTCATATCTAAAGGAAATAAAGTAGGAATAGCTAGTTTTAACGATCAACTTAAATGGTTAGTTCAACCTGTCTCTGACAAGGATGAGCTTTTTAAAACTATTGAAGATCTTAAAAGAGAAGGTAGATATACCCTCTTAAATGAAGCTGTTTTTCTTATCCTACGCGATATCGGTTCTGATGAAGGGGTTGTGTTAGTTATATCTGATGGTGTGGACGAAAATTCAGCTGCCCAGATCGATGATATAGCGCGTATAGCGGAAAAAGAAGGTAAATATGTTTTTACGATTTCTGTCGGGGATAGAAAAAATATCAAAGCTTTAAGGAGACTAGCTTTGGTAACAGGTGGTAGTTATCTGGGTGATATAGAGAACTTGGATAGTAAACACGTAGCCGATCTTTTAGTAAATAAAGCAAATGAATTGGCATCTAAAAAAGAAAAGGAAAAAGATGAAGATGTTGTTCAAAAGAGTGAGGAGAACGTTGTAACTCCGGAAGTAAGGTATCAAGCTCCTGTAGTTGAAGCTGTACCGCGTAAGATAGATTCTTCAACGATTCTTGACCAGGTGATAGGCCCTTTGCTGGCTATACTTATTGCTGTTTTAGCAACAAGTTTGATTTATTTGTTCTATATAGCCTATAGGAGATGGAAAAGTAAGCCTCGTTATTGTGCAGTTTGTGGAGAGGAGATGGAGGGTAAAGAGTGTAAAAATTGTCTCTATGAAGCTATGCGAGATGAATTATTAGCTCAACCTGTAGAAGTAGCTGTAGATACTGCAGAGATAAAAGTAGATCCTGCTTTTATAGGAGGAAATGGCTCATCGTTGGAAAGAACACAAGTTCTTCCTGCGTATTCTATGCTTGTTGTTAAGGATAGAAACGGAAATCATTCTTACCTTTTAAGAGAAGATAAAGCTTTTGCAGTAGGTAGAAACCAATCTAAGAATACTTTGCATTTTCAAGATCCCATGATGAGCTCGTGCCATTTTAGAATCGTACCTAAGGAGGGGAAATTTTATCTAATAGATCTTGGTTCTACAAATGGTACCTACGCCAACGGTAGAAGAATAACGGTTAAAGAATTGCGAGATGGAGATGTGATACAGGCCGGTAGGATAACTTTTGAATTCAAGTCGCTTATTTAGTTTAGATATGGATAGAAATTATATCTTGAAAATAGGTGATAATGAAATAGAGTTAGAATGGGGTAAAAAATATATAATCGGGAGAAGCAAAAAGAAAAGTGACATTGTAGTCCAAGACTTTTCTGTAAGCAGAATTCATGCTGAAATTACCCTTGGCCCTGAAAAAGTTATAATAAAAGATCTAAATTCCTCAAACGGTACTTTTGTAAACGGTAAACCGGTAACCTCTAGGGTTGAACTTAAACCTGGAAGTAAAATAAGAATAGGAGATTCTATTCTAGTATTTGAAATTAAACAACCTGTTAGTAATGGAGAGGGGTTGTCGCCTGAAGCTACTGTGGCGCTAGAAGCTTTAAAGTGTAAAAAGTGTGGGAAAATGTTACCTAAGATAGGTGGTAGATGTGAATGCGAAGAGAAGGAAAGCTTCGACAAAATCGTTGCGGGTAAAGAAGAAATTCCCGATCTACCTGACGAGATTCCTCGTAGAGATTTTGAAGGAGTTAATCCGCTAGAAAAGACCGAGCTTGTGGAAGGTACTTCTCCATTTGAGCAAGATATTACTCCGCAGTTTAGTTCAGAGGTAATCCAAAAAACTCAATTGTTGGAAGAAGAAGTGAAAGATGACAAAAATACTGAGGTCACCTATCCATCTTACGGCCCTCGATTAGCCTCTCCTATAAGAAGACTATTTGCTGTTTTAATCGATTCTCTAGTTGTGGTTGCTTTGTCTATACTTGTTGTGTTTATCGCTTTCTTCTTTTTTAAGAACTTACCTTTTATTTCATTGATTTCGGGTGCATTTGGTTTTCTAGTTTCCTCTATTTATTTTCTCATCTTTTGGACTATGTGGGGAGCAACTCCAGGCAAAATAGTTCTTAACTTAGTAATAACAACCGACGAAGGCGTTACACCTCTTCCTTTCAAAATTGCTCTTTTGCGATTGATAGGGATTTTTATATCTAGCGTGTTTTTTGGTTTACCTTTTTTGCTTATATTTAGAAAGAGTAGAAAAACTTTACACGATTCTATAGCAGGTACAAAAGTAGTGACTGTAAAGTCATAATATGCGTTTGGTTGTTACTCGTTTGCTTGTTGGTGTACTAGGAATAATTTTTCTAGTAGCAGGTGTCGCTAAAGCGATGGATATAACCTCTTTTGCCCTTGAAATAAAAAAATTGGAACTGGACATATTTTTCCCTGCAAAATTGATCGCTTATCTTGCAATAGCTATTGAAGTTTTTATAGGTATCCTACTAATTTTTCAAAATACCCATATTGCTATACTTACAATCACTTCACTCCTTATATTATTTTTTCTCTATATAACAGGTTATCTCTATTGGCTTTCTTTACAAGGGGTTGAAGTAAACTCTTGCGGTTGTTTTGGTAACCTAATCCAACGAACGCCTAAGGAAGCATTTCTACAAGACCTTCTTCTACTATTACCTCCTGTGATTGTTGCTTGGTTTTTTGCAGATAAAAAAAGGAAAATATCCACCTACAGCTTGATTACCGCTTTTTGTATAACGCTAGCTGTAACAGGATTGGCATTTTCAAAAGAGCGCTTCCCAAAAGTAGGAAAAAAAGTAGAAGAAGTGTGCGTGAGAGAAAACGTCTGTATTGTTGATGTCGTACCAGAGATAATCGATTACAGTGGAGTTGTAATTTTTGCATCGAGAGATAAAAGATGGGAAGATGTTTTAAGTTTTGTCGATTCCACAGAAAATGCTATTCTCCTTATACCTGAGAATAATCAATCGACTTTTTTAGGTATGGGTGTTGGAACTCCAACTTATCCTGTGCCTGAAGATTTTTTCTTACTTTTTACTTTGGAACCTCCTTTTGCTTTGTATTTAAAAGAAGGTAAAATAATCAAAGTAGCTTCGATGTAGGAGAAGAAATGAGAGTAATAAGCGTTTTTTTGTTAGTTTACAGTGCGTGTAGCTTATTTGCGCAGGCAAGCTCTACTCCTGACGCTGTTTTTAGAGATTTTGTTCCGTTGAGTTCTTTACAAGCCGTTGGTGATGGTAAAAAGTTAGATGGAGAATTTTTCTTTTCGACAACTGCTAAAGGTTCTTTGCTCTTTGTTAGTGACCCTTTGAATTTTTACTTGATTATATCTCCAAGAGAGAAAAAAGTGTTTGAAGTCTCCAAGAACGATCTTATAAAAGAAGGTGATGTTTACCATATAAAAGCTGAAACAGTACTTAAAGAAAGTGGCATGGTCGTTGAAAATGGAGATTCACTATTAATCGATCTAGGTGATAGAAAGTTTTTTATCAAAGAAAAAGATCCGTTATTGGGTTTTTTTTCTACAGATGAATTGCTAAAGAAAAATAAAGAGTACAAGTATAAGGCGTCTCTTTATAAGTTTTCTACTACTCTTGTAGAGGAACTTAAAAAGTTTAATAAAAATGTTGAAGTACTAGTATTTTTTGGATCGTGGTGCCCTTTTTGTGCTAGAATGATGCCTAAAATATTACGTGTTGCTAAAGAACTAGAAGGTAGTAGAATAAATTTCAAGTTTTACGGTTTGCCTAAAAATATAAGTGGAGATGCGATAGCTAAAAAGTATGGGGTAACTGGAGTACCTACAGGGTTGGTTATTGTAGAAGGTGATATTATAGGTAGAATTCAAGGGAGAGATTGGAGAATTCCAGAGCTTGCTATAAAAAAATATCTGGGTATATAGATCACTTTATTCCTGTAAACTTAAAGAAATTGTTTGACAGTGGGTGTATTGAAACTGTTTTAAAAAAGTTACGGTGCTCCAAAATAGGAAGTACAAACTACAACAAAGTAAACGTTTTTAAGAATGCCTTAAAACATATAGTAGAAGATAGAAGCTTCCTATATTTTTTAGCCAATAAAATAAAAATAGATTACAACCTTCTAAAGATCAGTATAGATAAGTTGTTTTCTCCTTATTTTAAAAGCAACGCTTTTGATATCGATTGTGAAGAAAGAAACAAGAATTGCGGTGGGGTTGTTTTAGCATCAAATATACCTTTCCTATCTATTCAAACTCTTTTACCAGCTGTGTTGTTAGAGAAACCTTTGATCTATAAATTAAGTAGAAAAGAGCCTTTTAGCTTACCATTTTTACTTGGTGCTATAGAAAAAGAAGCACCTGAACTTGCTTCCATTTTTATCGCGTTTCCTTTTGAATATAAAGATATGACTTTTTTTAAAGAGCTAGAGCCGGTTATAGCTTATGGTGATTGTGAGACTTTGGAAAAGATACGATCTTACTTGGGTGAAATTATTGCGTTTGGTGAAAAGTTTAGTGTAGCCTGGATTGGCAAAGAGATAGATGAAAAAACACTTTACTCTTTAAGCGAGGATATAGTTCTTTTTGAACAGAGAGGATGTTTGTCTTTGAGAATAATATTTACTCCTAAAAAAGTTGCACTAAATTTGGCTAGTGAAATATCTAGAGTATTAAAAGATAGATGGTCTGTTTTTGAGATGAGACCTGATAAAGGTTTGCTTTTCGAACTGTTGGAAATGAGAAGTTACTATTTAATGGAAGATGCAGTTTTGATGCCTTTGGATGTAAAAGTGGGTACCGTTGTAACTACATTTGAGTTGAACAGTTTGAAGCTTTTACCACCACTTAGGGCTGTGGTTATAGTAGGAGTTGAATCTTTTGATATATTTGTTCGCTGGGTTGAGCATTACCGAGATAAAATTCAAGGTATTGTTTGTTACCCTTTTGAAGTTAGCGAACGTTTAAACAAAAATCATTTTTACATAACATCTCCTGGTGGGTTACAAGCTCCACCTATTTTATGGAAAAACTCTGGTATCGATTTTTTTCAGCTATTTAAGTAATTTTTATACTCCTCTTTTTTCTCCCCATAAAATTTTGTGTAGTTGTAATTGCAACCTGACTCTTATTCCTGATTCCAAAATCCATTTAGCTAATTCTTTAGGTTCTATTTTTCCCCATACAGGTGAAAATAGAACATTGTGTTTATCTATTAAGTTGTAGTATTCCAATACTTTAAGCGACCATTTGAAATCTACGTATGAACCTATTACAAATTTTACTTCGTCGTGCTTTTGTAGAATTTGGATGTTGTGCCATAGGTTTTTGTCTGCTTCTCCGCTCGAAGGTGTCTTAATATCGACGATTTTTATTACCCTTTTATCTACCTTAGATATATCTATAGATCCGCTCGTTTCTAGTAGTACAGTGTAATTTTCACTTATGAGGGTGTCCATTAATGTGTACACATCGGGCTGAAGAAGAGGTTCACCACCTGTAATCTCTACTATATCTGTTGGGTATTCTTTAACTTTTTCCATTATAGTTTCGATAGAAGACCAATATCCCTCATAAAAGGAGTAGGTTGTATCACACCAATTGCATCTTAAATTGCATCCTGTGAGTCTGATAAAAATACAAGGCACTCCTTGCCAGCTGGATTCACCTTGAATAGAGTAAAAAATTTCATTTATTTTTAAACGCGGTTTAGGAGGTATTGCTGTAGATTGCAACTGTGTCATCGCTTTCCCAAATTTCTACAGATTCTACTAGAACTTTCAGATTGCTAAGTTTTTTTGTAAGTTTTTTGCTTATAATTTCAGCTAGGTTTTCTGCAGTAGTTGTTTTCTCTTTAAAATCCAAGAGGTCGTTTAGAACTTGATGATCGAATTGGTGAATTATTTCATTTACGTATTTTTTTAAAGTCTCAAAATCTATTACCATTCCTAACTCGTCTAGTACATTTGAGGATACGGTGACTTTTGCTTTATATGTGTGTCCATGGAGATTTTTACACTTTCCTTTATGACCCGGTATGTAATGAGCCGCTGCAAATTTTTTAATGATGGCTACTTTGTACCTCATGACCCTTCTTCTACTAACTCTGCAGGTTTTAGATAATTTCTATTTTACTAATTTATTTTGGATAAAGTAAAAACGTTAAAGAATATAAAACAAAAATTACCAA
>JALWYX010000056.1:0-6966 GCA_027078415.1 Thermoanaerobaculia bacterium | reverse complement strand
TGATGTCCTTTTTAGGTTACAGGAACGAAAAATGTTTTTATTAATATGCCGCATTTGTAATGGTTTGTTAACTTAGGTATGATTTTTGTTTTAAAAGTGTTTATGAACAAGAGGTTGCTTATAATGATTGTATCGCTAATTAGGTAATAGGATTGAATTTTGGGGTTAGGATGTTTTGGTTTTTGAAGAGAGTAGAATGAAATTTTGGTAGATGTTCTATTTTGTAAATAAGTTGATTTGGAACGATTTTAATATAAGGAGGTAGAAATGAGATTCATTGTAGGGGTTATTGTTCTATTGGTTTTTAGTAGTGATCTTTTTGCTCAGCGTTATGTGAGGTATCCAAGAGAACATATTTTACGTTTTAGGTTAGGGGTACATTCACTTGAAGGTAACTCTATCTATTGGGATGAGAAATTTAATGTTTTTACTGGGAATATAAGCGATTTTGACGATGGGATTGGGGGTATAGATTTTCTTCTTAGGTTGGCTGATCGTTTATATCTGCAAGTTTCAGCTGACGGGTATAACGCAGCTGTAGATATGGCTTATGATGATTACGTAGATCAATTTGGTAATCCCATTTTTCATACTACAACCTTGGATATAAATGCAGTAACTGCTGGATTAGTACTCGAACTAGCGCCTCCAACTTTTCCTTTACGTCCTTATATAGGTGTAGGGGGTGGTATATATTGGTGGACTCTCAGTGAAGAAGGTGAATTTATCAATTTTGCACTTGATCCTCCAGAACTATTTTCTGGCGATTTTTCAGATCGAGGAGGACCTCTTGGGTTTTATTTCTTGGCGGGCTTGGATGTTCCTATAGGACGTAGAACATCTCTTTTTGGGGAAGTTAGATTCCACAAGGTGGACGATACTTTGTCAGAAGATTTTCGTGGTTTAGGTAAGATAGATTTAGGAGGCCGTTCTATTAGTGGAGGTATAGCTTTCGCTTTTTAGCAATTGAGGTATACTGTTGTCAATCTGGAAATAGGCCTTAACATAGTTTGTATAGAACTAAGCATTCTTTTTGTTATGTTAGATGGATAACTTATATACTCATCTAAGGAGGGAGGAAAGGAGAGAAAAGGCTCTGTAGGGTAAAGTTTTTTTATCTTTTTAAAAAATGGCTTAGGAAAACGGAGTATTCCTACATTTACATAGTCCAATTTTTCCATCGAGATTTCACGAACAATTGTATCTACTAGCTGTTTATAGTCTTGTTCCCAACCTGCGTAATATATTATCGGATCAAGAGTTATAGCTACTCTCCAGCCAGCTAGCTGTAATTTTTTTATAGCGTTTAATCTTTTAGTAACGTTTGCTGTACCTTTTTCTAGTTTTCTGTAAACCCTTTCAGGCGATAATGAGAATGAAATGACGCTGTTTTTAGGTGGTGAGATATTTAAAAGTTTTTTGATTTGTGCCGATTTAGTTCTTAGTTCTAAAGTAGTATTTGACGGTAATTCCTCAAATTTTTTTACAAAAAAGCTCGCCATTTCTGTTATATGCTCCAGTGCTAAAGCGTCGTTGTCATAACTAGCGGAAAAAAGAGTCTTTCTGCTTGTATTCTCTATGACAATTTTTATCTTACTGGCAAAATCTTCATAATTTACAAAAATCACTATTGCTGCCGAGTTAAACATACCCTGTAAAAAACAATATTTGCAGTCAAATAAACAATTTAGCACCGGCGAAAAGTAATATCCTTCTGCTTCTCTTTTATGTGAGATAGGTAAAGGAAGAACAAAGTTGTTCAACTTTCTAGCTAGTATAAGGGGGAGGTATTTTTTCTGTAAACGGAAATTTTGATTTTTTCTATTGAATATTTCTCCCCATCTATCTATTACAATAAAATCTTGTTCTTTATTTAACCTTTTTAAGATAGATTGTGTTCTTGGATGTTTTATTACTTCTTTTTCCACATATACTTTTCCGATCATAGCTTTGTTGTCTCAAAAAGATTTTTCTCCAACTCTTTTAGTTTGGCTAAAATTTCCTCCTTTTGCGAAATTTTTAAGATTTTTGCTAAAAGTTTTGTCCCTCCTAAGTTTTCTATATTTAGTAGTCTTTTTTCTAGAATTTTTCTTTCTGTAAATGTAAGAGAGAGCTGTTCTATAATTTTTTTGCTTGTAGCAGATAATTGAATACGTAATTTGTTTTTTTCTGTTTCAATTTTCTTTATATCTTCAAGAAGTTCTAATATAGAATCTAATTTTTTTTCCATTAATTTGGTCACTGTTGCGGTGTTTAGGTTATCTATAGTATTTTGAGTATTGTCGCTTACCACTTTTGCTACATATATAAGTTCTAAAGAAAATAGTCTGTAAGCTGCAGAGAAAAAGTAATAGCTTTCCATATCGTAACCGGTGTTTGGTGAAGGATAAATTTTTTCTGGTTGTTCTGTAGTTACTATACAGGTTTCTGGTAATTTAGTTTTGAAAGGTATAAACGGATAGAATTTTAAAGGTAAAAATTTGTGAGAAATTTTGTTGGCTAGATAAAGAGTGCCAACTTCTAGCGATGAATGGCCACTTATGCCGAGGTTTAGTATTGCGTTGTTGTTACCTGTTAGGGCGGATATATATCCCACCGCCGCTGCACTGTTTATACCTCCTATACCACTTACTATAACTTTTATAGAATCTCCGCTAAATAAAGGAAAATGTTTGCTTTCTCTTGAAAGATTCAACTTCTTTATAAGCGGTTTTACCTCAGGGTAAGTTGCCGCTACTATTAATACCATCTATAGATAAAAAAAATCCCCTCACTATAAGTGAGGGGATTTAAAAGAATTATCTTTTAGCACAGATTTACTTTTTCTCCATCTTTTCTTTTTCCATTTTCATATGTTCAACTTTTTCTACTTTGAGGGTGTCTCCGCTAACTGTAGCTATTATTTTAACTTTTCCTATGTGCTCTTTTACCATATCTTGATTTGAGATTTTGTATATTTTATCCGTTTTAGGTTCGTAGAATACCACGGGTGCACCTTTTTTTACGCATTTTTTTGCACATTCTACACCTTCCTCGTTTGCGTTGTTCTTTTTGCACTTACCACAGACTAACCAGCCTTCCATCTCCGTCTTTTCTGCAGCAAAAACGGGTGAAAGAATAGAGAGAACCATCACAGCTACCGCAAAAACACTAAATAATCTCTTCATTTTATACCTCCTACTTTTGTTTTTTGATTGTTAATTAAAATACGATTCCTTCTTATCTGTCGGTTCAGTGGAATTTTAATCGATAATTAATTTTCCGTCAAGGAGATATGTAGAATACTCTATTTTGTTCTTTTTAATTTTTATAAAGTATGAATTGCTTACTCTAATTAGGTTTTCTTTCTTTATTCTAGGAGTTAGATTTTTTATTTTTATTGTACCTTCAATTAACGATATTGTTGCTTTTTTACCTATTTTTACTTTATCTAAGTGAAGTTTACCGCTGTTTTGTTTGATATTTAGCTTTTTAACTTTTAAGGATTTCAAAGTTGCAATGCCTGAGAGGTTGTATATATTTATATAGTTTAAGTGTCCACTTATTTTGACGGATACTTCTCCACCTTTTATAGAGATGGTATCAAGTGTAGCGTTTGCTTCTATTGTACCTTCAGTTAATACTATTTTTAGTTTTGTTTTGGGTGATACAAAGATATCAACTGTCACTTGTTGTAAGTTTTCTGTATTTGGTAAAGAGAAGAACGAGATTTTTGGTGAAAGTGTTATTGTTGTACCACTTTTATCTTTTTTTTTGTTTAACTCAAAATGGTTGTTTTTATTGTTTATTACTAAGTAATTTCTTTGTGAACGTTTTACTTTTACGTTTCCACGTGGTATAGCAATAGATATATCCGTTGTTTCAGCTAAATCGATTGTTTGTGAATGTAAAGGTATAGCACCTGCTAGTATAAGTATAGAGAAAAAACTTTTTAACATTTTATGTACTGAGTATTTTTCTTAGAACGTAGTGTAGTATTCCGCCGTTTAGGTAATATTTAACTTCTATAGGTGTATCTAGTCTCATCTTCACTTTAAATTCTACTTTTTCTCCGTTTTCTTTTTCTGCTACTACGGTTGTGATTTTTTTATTTGTTTCGATATTTTCTATATCTTGGGCTAATGTTGGAAAAGAGAAAGTTTCTTCACCTGTTAAGTTAAGATTTGTAGCGTTTTGTCCATCTATAAATTCTACAGGTAATATACCCATACCTACGAGGTTACTTCTATGGATACGTTCGAAACTTTCAGCTAGCACAGCTTTTACACCTAAGAGTGCTGGTCCTTTTGCAGCCCAATCTCGCGAAGAGCCTGTTCCGTATTCTTTTCCTGCGATAACTATAGTTGGTATTCCTTCCTCCTTGTATCTCATAGCTGCTTCATATACAGAAGTGATTTCTCCGGTTGGTATATATTTAGTAAGCCATCCTTCTTTACCTGGAGTTAGTTTGTTCCTTATTCTTACATTTGCAAATGTACCTCTCATCATAACTTCGTGATTGCCACGCCTGGAACCGTATGTGTTGAATTCGTGGACTGGTACACCTTTAGATAGTAGGTATTTCCCGGCTGGGCTCTCTGGGTGAATAGCTCCTGCGGGAGAGATATGGTCGGTTGTTACTGTATCTCCTAAATAGAGGAGTACTTTAGCTTTTTCGATAGTAGGCGGTGGGGGTAACTCTGCTGTTAAACCTTCGAAAAACGGTGGTTTTCTTATGTAGGTGGAATCTGAATCCCATTTGTAGAGATCACTTATTTCTACATCTAAAGCTTCCCAACGTTCGTCTCCTTTAAAAACATTTTTATATTTCTTCTCAAACAGTTCAGGAGTTACATATTTATCTATTGTCTCATTTATTTCTTGTAATGAAGGCCATATGTCGTGTAGATATACAGGAGTACCGTCTGCAGCGTGTCCTAGAGGATCTTTCGATAAATTTACAGTTATATCCCCTACTAATGCATACGCTACTACTAACGGTGGGGATGCTAAGTAGTTAGCTCTTACTAGCGGATGTACTCTTCCTTCGAAATTTCTATTACCGGATAGAATAGAGACAGTAACTAAACCATTATTTTTCACAGCTTCTTCGATCGGTTTAGGTAAGGGACCGCTGTTTCCTATACATGTAGTGCATCCATATGCTACTACGGAAAATCCTAGTTTTTCGAGTTCATTTAGTAAACCACTTTTATATAGATACTCTGTGACTACCATTGAACCAGGTGCCAAAGAGGTTTTTACCCATTCTTTAGTATTTAATCCTTTTTCGTTAGCCTTTTTTGCTAAAAGTCCTGCAGCTATCATTACAGAAGGATTTGAAGTGTTGGTACAACTCGTTATAGCTGCTATAACTAGTTTACCGTCTTTAAGAGAAATTTTATGACTGTTCAAAGAGACTTCTACTTCTTTTGAGGTTTCTTTTCTTCCAGGTGGTATTAGTTCTGGAAGGTAGTTGTTGAAATTTTTAGGAACCTCGGAAAGGTATACAGTATCTTGAGGTCTTTTAGGACCCGATAAAGTTGTCTCTACCTTGGAAAGATCCAGTTCTAGGACATCTGTATACTCGGCTTCTTCCCCTGAATAGAAAAGTTTCTGTTTTTTCGCGTATTCTTCTACTATTGTTATTTTTTCTGGAGATCTAGCTGTTAATTTTAAGTAGTTTATAGTAGCGTTATCTAAAGGAAATATGCCGCAAGTGGCACCGTACTCCGGTGACATATTACCTATAGTAGCTCTGTCTGCAACTTGTAGTAGTTTAAGTGAAGGCCCAAAGAATTCTACAAATTTTCCTACCACACCGTACTTCCTTAACATATGAGTAATTGTTAAAACTATATCTGTAGCTGTAATACCCTCTCTTGGTTCACCGGTTATTCTTACACCTATTACTTCGGGAAGTATCAATGTTATGGGTTGTCCTAACATAACCGCTTCTGCTTCTATTCCTCCTACGCCCCAACCTAATACTCCTAATCCGTTTACCATAGTTGTGTGAGAATCTGTACCTACTAAGGTGTCAGGTATTAAGGTGGGTTCTGAATCGTTTACCTCTGCTATAACATCTGCTAAGTATTCTATGTTCACTTGATGTACTATTCCTGTGCCTGGAGGGACAACTCTAAAGTTAGTCAACGCTTTCTGTCCCCATTTAAGAAATTTGTAACGTTCTTTATTTCGTTTGTACTCCATGTCCAAGTTTATGTAATAAGCTCTGGGAGTTCCAAATGCATCTACTTGAACAGAATGATCTATAACAAGATCGGATTTCTGTTTTGGATTGATGAGCTTGGGATCCTTACCGTTTGCGGCTACTGCGTCTCTCATGGCTGCAAAGTCTACTATAGCTGGAACACCCGTAAAATCTTGAAGTATTACCCTATATGGCATAAATGAAATTTCAGGTCTATCGGTAGCTTTTGCGTCCCATTCTAAAACAGTTTTTATTTCATCACTATTAACAAATTCGGAACCGTCGAACCTTAACAAATTTTCAAGTAAGATCTTTATCGAATAAGGCAAACGCTCCAACTTGTAGCCATACTTTTCAGCTGCCTTGGACAAAGAGAATATACTCCAAACATTGTCACCTATTTTTATCTTCTCTTTCCATTCCATCTCTATCCCCTTGCTATACCAGTATTACCTACAATTTTATTACAACGACTTACCTTACTCTACAGCCATTATAATTTTCCACGCTAAATTGTTTCTTTCTAAGCTCCCAATTCCTTCCGTTTACAAACAACGTTGCGGATTCCTACCGGCTTCTTAGATACTTTTTATAAGCATCTCCATACTAAAGATGCATAACTAGATATTTGTATTAGTAGAGTAAAATTACAATTTTGAATAGTATAAAAGATACTTTCTAGGGAAAAATACCTTGTTACTTTAAAATATTTTACCGAGACTACAATTAGTGAACTTATAAAGGTTATTTAGATTACTGATGAAGAGATTTAT
>JALWYX010000055.1 GCA_027078415.1 Thermoanaerobaculia bacterium | reverse complement strand
ATATAAATTCTATAACTCCACCCCCTGAAGTACAGAAAACTATAGATGATAGAAGCAGATTAGGAGTAATAGATAAATTAGATCATCTGATTAAGTTAAAAGCCGCCTCTGCTTTAGAAAAAATAGCAGAAAACCCTGGAAGCGCAGGAGAAACAGCAGCTCTAGGTGTAGGAGTAGGTTTCTTATTACCGCATCTCTTCCAACACAGCCAAACAAACAAACAGATTCAAACAACTAAGATCGAGTGTCCTAGTTGTCATAAACCTATTAGTGAAGAAGCTAGATTCTGTCCTCACTGTGGAAATCAGATAATTGAAATTCTCAGATGTCCCAACTGTTCAGCTCAACTAACTCCAGAAGCTATCTTCTGCTTTAAATGTGGAAGTAAAGTGGGAGCTCCAGAAGAAAAAATATGTAGAAATTGCAAATCCAAAAATATAAAAGAAGCTAAATTCTGCAATTTCTGCGGTGAGAAACTAGATTAACGTTGGAATATTTAATAAGAAACGACTGCCCTCACTGTAGTGCTCCAATAGAAATAAGCGAAGCTATTTACCTAACAAAATGCAAATTCTGTAAAACCAACATAATTGTAGCCCGCTCTAATCCCCCCGTATATACTTTAGGACGCTTTACATTCGATAAACATCTACTAATACCTTACTGGAGGTTAAAAGGACTAGGTTTCGATATATTTAAAACGCAAACATCAGGATATCTCTTCGATATAAACGTTATAGCAATAGATGAACAACTGTTTCACGCTTTAGTTGCGATAGAAGAAAGGTTTTACCACAAATCTCTAGGTATAAGAGCCCAAACACAACCGCTATCATTCTTGAAACCCTTAAAAAACGCCCAACTCCTAACACCTATCCCTTTTAACACAATAACTATAAAGAAATATCCAAAGCACAAAAAACCGCTACACACAGTATTCATAGGAGAAAGCAAACATTTAATCTACCTAATTTTAGGTATACAAGACAGCTACCTTATAGAAACTCTTACTAACAAGAAGATAGGTCAATATATAGAATTAAGCGAAAAATATTTTACAACCCCAAATCAAAAAATAGCAAAACCGCTCTATTCCCTCTGTCCTAAATGTGGAGATCTTCTACATGGCTATTCAAATTCTCTTTTCTTTATATGTTACAACTGTACAACAGGATGGTATATAAACAACGGGCTATTAACAGAAAAAAATTTCATCATCTTAGAAACAAAAAACGAAAATGTGTTATATATGCCTTTCTGGTTAATAGAAGAATTCAAACCCTCTGCGATCTTTCACTTTCTACAAGATATTTTTCACTCATTGACTTTTGTTAAAAAAAACAAACAAGAAAAGCTAAAGCTATTAATTCCAGCTTTTATAACTCCCCCTAACAACTTTATAAAAACTATCCAAAGTGTTACTTTAGCAAATCCAACCCAGAGAAAAGTTAAAGAAGATATATCGGAAGATATCACACAATATCTGTTCCCTGTAAAGGTACCAGAAGAAGAATCAAAAGACGCTATAACTTTACTTCTACTAGAATTCTCTAGAAGAGGGAAAGCTATAGAAATCCCAAAAAAGATAGAAATTTTTAAATCTTCTCTTATTTTCATCCCATTTGAAAAAAAACGGTATCGCTATTTTCTCTCCGGTACCATGATCTCTTTAGTTTCTAAATTCATAGATATTCACTTAAAAAGCAAAATTTTTTAACATATTAGGAAACAATAGATAAGGAGAAAAATTGATATGAAAAAGTATGCCTTTTTATCAATCGTAATGGTACTACCTCAGATATTATTCGCGAATAAATCTTTTACCACAAAAGATCTTCTAAAAGTCAAAACGGTGTTAGATGCGAAGGTATCTCCAGGGGGTAATCTTATAGCTTACAGAATTTATTATCACAGAGACTTATCAAACGAAAAAGACGGTCCTATGTGGATAGACTTGATGATAACCGACAAAAAGGGACACAGTAGAAAATTTATCTCCAAAACTTTTATAACTTACTATGAATGGTCAAAAGATAGCAAGTTTATATATTTTCTTGCAAAACGCGATAAAGAGAAGAAAAGTTCTATATACAGAATAGCTGTCGATGGCGGAGAAGCCGAAAAAATAGTAGAATTTGATACTAGCATAAGAGGTTTTTCTCTATCACCGGATGGAAAGGAGATAGCCTTTATAGCTACAGAAAAAGATGGTAAAGAAGAGAAAAGGCTAAAAAAACTAGGCTTTAATCAAAAAATCTTCGAAGAGGATTGGAAATTTAATAAATTATTTATCAAGTCGTTAGACAAAAAAAACGAATCACCCAGGAAACTACCGCTAGAACAACACGTTTCAACTGTAAAATGGTCTCCTTCTGGAGACAAACTTGTTATAACTACAACACCGACTCCGGCTATAGATGATCAATATGTAGCTCAAAAAATAGTAGTAATATCTAAAGATGGTAAGACTATAGTAAAAATACCTAACGAAGGTAAACTGGATCAAATAGAATGGTCTCCCTCAGGTAAAAGAATTGCATTCATCTCAGGTGAAAATATAAACGATCCAGCACCAGGCAGACTTATGGTAGCGTCTTTAAATGGTGAGGTAAAAAATATACTTCCCGATTTCGAAGGGCATGTATCAAGAATAAGGTGGATCAACGAAAGACGTATAGTATACCTTGCCGATTGGCGCGTATACACCAAAATAGCAACAATAGATATAGAAACGGGGCAAGAAGAGTTAATTTACGAACCTGCATCTCCACCGGTTTTTGTAGATTTAACTTTTGCTAAAGGCACTATAGTTTTAGTAGGAGAGTCTCCGTATCACCCCCGAGAAGTATTTATAATGGAAAAAAATAAGCCTATCCGTATAACAAATTCTAACGAGTGGCTTAGCGATAAAAAACTTGCAAAACAGGAGTATATAACTTACAAAGCTAGAGACGGGCTTGAAATAGACGCTCTTTTAGTATATCCCTTAGAGTACAAAAAAGGCAAGCGCTATCCTATGGTAATAGTTGTTCACGGAGGACCCGAAGCACATTTTAGAAACGGGTGGCTTACTAGATACGCCAATCCAGCACAACCTTTAGCATCACGAGGTTTCTTTGTGTTTTTTCCCAATTACAGAGGTAGCACAGGTAGGGGTGTTGCATTTACTAAACTACACCAGGGAGATGGAGGTGGTAAAGAGTTCGACGATATAGTAGATGGTAAAGAATACTTAGTCAGGAAAGGGTTAGTAGATAGAAATAAGGTAGGTATAACAGGAGGTTCATACGGAGGGTACGCTACTGCATGGGGCGCAACAGCATTGAGTGAACATTACAGAGCAGGAGTAATGTTTGTAGGAATAAGCAATCAGATTTCAAAAACAGGTACAACAGATATACCAAAGGAGATGTATTACGTTCACTGGCGTAAATATCCCTGGGAAGATTGGCAATTTTTTCTCGAGAGAAGTCCAATATATCACATTAAAAACGCCAGAACCCCTCTACTTATCCTACACGGTGATAAAGACCCTAGAGTACATCCAGAACAAAGTCTTGAAATGTATCGTTACTTAAAGCTGTACGGTAAAGTGCCTGTGAGATTAGTTTTTTATCCAGGAGAAAAACACGGAAATAGAAGAACAGCATCTAGGATAGATCTAGCTCTCAGATTAATAAGATGGATGGAACACTTTGTACTAAACGACCAAAAAGAGTTACCTCCTTATGAAATAGATTATTACAAAGAACTCGACTTAAAGATAGCTGAAGACGATGAAGAATCTACCTCAGAGTAAAAGAGGGTAATCCCAGGTTGGTACGGGCATATTTGTAAATAAGTAACGCTTCCATCTCTCTACGCTCTGCCAAAGGTAATTTGGCAAGCTGCGTTTTTAGTTTTCTAAAAAACTGCGTTCTCTCTCCTTCTGGAAGAGTAGAAATTAATCGTTTTGCAACCTTAACACCCAAGGAAAACAACTTTTTCTCTTTATCGTATATATCAGCCCTATCGGTTCTTATAATGTGCAACTCATCAATAAAATCGTAAAAACCTTTTTTTCGCAAATAATCCTCAAGGTCTTTAAAATTAAATCTTTGCTCTTTACTTCTACAAGCATCCCTTCCACCACCGATAATTGCATATTTCTTTTTTACTTTTTTATCTAAAACTCTAAGAGGGGCAAATTTTTTATTTTCAGTAAAAAATTCGTACAGCACTTCAATTACAATCTCCAGCGGTATACCGGCTTCAAACCACCCTTTAGCAACTCTATAGTCATCGGGCGAAAGAAGCAAAGGTGTACCCCTAGCTCGTATAAAATGCCTTTCTATCTCTTTGAAAAATTCAAACGGAGAATCGGTTAACATTTTTAAAGTATATAATTTTAAGACCTTTAAGAGTCAAATCCTCATCGAAAAAGGTTATAAGGGGACAAATATCTTTAAATAACTGTGCATCTCCTCCAGTAGCTACTACTACCTTTGCTCCTATCTCCAACTTCAATCTTGTAAGTAAACCTTTTATAAGCTCCAGATAACCGTTTAATATTCCAGACCTAATAGATTCTGTAGTAGATGCACCTATAAGAGGAGGAGTAGGACCATCCAAATCCACCTCGTAAAGTTTTGCTGCGTAAGTAGCTAACGCTTTCATACCCACAGAAACACCTGGAAAGATAACCCCACCTATATAATCTCCTTTAAAATTGATAAGATCAAAAGTTATCGCTGTTCCAAAGTCTACAACTATCGCAGGAACTCCGTACATTTCCTTAGCTGCTACCGCGTTAACTACTCTATCTGCACCTACTTCAGCAGGGTTCTTATACTTGATAGATATTCCTGTTTTTATTCCAGGCTCAACGAAAAGATATTCGCAGCAAAAAAAACTCTTTGCCAGTTCCTTCATATTAGCATCAACTGCAGGTACAACCGAAGATACAACTATCCCTTTAATATCATCTTTACTAATACCCACATTCTGCAATAAAGGAATAAGCAGAGCGGCCCATTCATCTGCGGGTCGTTTTTTAGATGTAGATACCCTAAAGGAATGAATAATCTGATCAAACTCTAAAACACCAATAACAGTAGTGGTATTACCAATATCTATCAAAAGTACCGTTTTTCTATTCACTTACTCTATCACTTCTTCTGCCAAGAGAACACGTTCTTCTTCTCCAACTTTTACTATAAACCTCCCATCATCAGTAAGATTGACAAACGTTGCATCTACAATCTTACTACCTATTCTAACCTTAATAGCTTCTCCAGATCTTAAACGTAAAAAACTTCTGTAACTTTTGAACACCTCTTCCCTACTACTTTCTAATACTTTTAAAAAACTTTTAAATAGCTTCAACAGAAGCTCAGAGATAGTGATTTCTTCTTTCAAAAATTGATTTACAAAAGCTATTTCCCTATCCAATTCTAGATTTTGTGGAGACACGTTAATTCCCACACCTACTATACATGAAGGTCCAGGATATATAACTTCTATCAAGGAACCAGCAACCTTAGCTCCGTTTATATACACATCATTAGGCCATTTTACCCTTACATCGCTTATGCCCAACCCTGAAATAGTATCTGCTACCGCTACTCCTATCCTATAAGGTAGTGAAGAAATCGATTCAGATGAATATGGAAATACAAAGCTTACATAAAGTCCCATATTTTTAGGACTTATCCATACTCTCCCACTCCTACCTCTACCAGACTTTTGCCCTTCAGCTATTACTACACAAGAAGGAATATAGTTGCCATTTTCCTTATACTTCTTTATAATCTTCTTTCCTAACTCGTTTGTGGAATTTACTTCTGAAATTTTAATAAAAGACCATTGCTTACTTATTATAGTTGATACTACATTCTCCCAGTAGTTTTTCATATTTGTTCTATTAATAACTTCTGGTTCACATGTAACTTCTCCTTACGTAAAACAAGATCCTCTAACCTCTTTTTATTACTTTCAATTACGTGTTTTGGAGCCTTTGCTAGAAATTGATTGTTGTTCAACAACGAAGATATTCTTTCTATGTGAGAATTTACCTCTTCCAGCTCTTTACCTATATTTTCAACGGCGAGCTTTACAGTTTCTTTATCGATCTCAATACCAAACTCTATACCCTCCAAAGTATCCCTAATTACTTGGCCTTCAAAAGGAGTAAACGTTACGCTTAGCGGATGTAAAACTCCTTTTACAGCTATTTGAACATATTCATCACCATCGTAATTTATATATACTTTACCACCAAAATTAGGTGGAAAACCTAGTAAACTTCTCAAGTTCCTAATCTTTGTTACTATCTCCCTTAGATTATCTATCTCCTTTTCGAGCAGTTCATTTTCCCATTTTTTATCTCGTACAGGATAAGGAGTCAACGAAATAGTTTCTGGGTTTACAACCTCACTGTTTGGGAGCATTTGCCACAACTCCTCTGTTATGTGTGGGATAACCGGATGAAGCAGTCTAAGCGAACGTTCAAAAACGTTAATCAGAGCTTCGGTTATTTCGTTTTTTAGATCGGTCTTTATCAAAGATTTGGAAAACTCTATATACCAGTCACAAAATTCATGCCAGAAAAAGTGATACAGTACTTTACAGTACTCATCGAACCTGAAATCTTCCAAATAGTTGTTAGCTTTGTAGCTAACCTTTGAAAGTTTAGAGAATATCCACTTAGTGGGCTTAGAGTAGTTATCTATATCTATAGTAAGTTTAACCTGAGCCGAAGAAGCGTTTGTTAAAATAAATCGTCCTGCATTCCAAATTTTATTACAAAAAGCTCTATAGCCAGCCATCTGCTTTTCATCTAGAGGTATATCTCTTCCAGGACTATCGAGAGCAGCTAAGGTAAACCTAACCGCGTCTGCACCGTATTTATCTATCATATCTTCTGGATCTAAGGTGTTGCCTTTAGTTTTAGACATTTTTTGTCCTTGTGCATCCCTTATTAGTCCAGTAAGATGTACCTGTTTAAAAGGTTCTCTACCCGTAAAGTGCAGACCCATCATCATCATTCTTGCCACCCAAAAAAACAGAATATCAAACCCTGTTATAAGAGAAGTGGTAGGATAAAAGGTCACAAAATCATCCGTGTAATCTGGCCAACCAAGGGTAGAGAAAGGCCATAAAGCTGAAGAAAACCACGTATCTAACACATCAGGATCCTGCTCTAATTCAGAAGTACCTGCTAATCTGCTAGCTTCGTCAAAATCGTGAGCTACTATGACCCTACCATCAGCGTCGTACCAAGCTGGAATTCTATGTCCCCACCATATCTGACGAGAGATGCACCACGGTTTAACGTTAGAAAGCCAATGGTTCCAGGTTTTATTCCACGTTTCAGGATAAAACTTAACTATGCCACTCTCAACAGCACTTAATGCTTGATGAGCCATCTCTTTTACATCGAGAAACCATTGTCTAGACAAAAGAGGCTCAATAGGTTCTCCGCTACGTTGACTAAAACCTACGTTATGTTCATAATCTTCAATCTTTTCTAAAAACCCTTTATCTTTCAAAGCTTCTACTATTCTTTCTCGAGCTTCAAAGCGATCAAGCCCTTCCCACTCACCCCCCTCAGAAGTAATCTTACCCGCTTCATCTATCACTTTAATAAAAGGTAGATTGTGCTTATTTCCTATCTCAAAGTCCAAAGGATCATGAGCCGGTGTAACTTTAACAGCTCCAGTGCCAAACTCCATATCTACTCTCTCATCTGCTATAACTGGTATCTTACGGCCAACTAAGGGAAGTATCACTTTAGTCCCTATAAGATGAGAAAATCTATCGTCTGATGGATTTACTGCCACTGCAGTATCCCCCAACATAGTCTCAGGACGGGTAGTAGCAACAACTACGAACTCATCTCTACCTTCTACAGGATACTTTATGTAGTACAACTTACCTTTAACGGGCCGCATTTCAACTTCTAAATCTGAAATAGCTGTTCTAAGCACAGGAGACCAATTCACCATATATTCTCCTCTATATATAAATCCTTCTCTGTACAACCTTACGAAAGCAATTTTAACGGCCCTAGAAAGTTGTGCATCTAAGGTAAATTTTTCACGTGTCCAATCACAGCTGGCTCCTAGGCGCTGTAGCTGTTTCTTAATATTATCATGGTATTTGTCTTTCCATTTCCAAACTCTTTTGAGAAACTCTTCTCTTCCCAAATCCCATCTCGTTAAACCTTCTTTAGCGAGCTCTTTTTCTACCATAAGTTGTGTAGCGATACCAGCGTGATCGGTACCAGGTAACCAGAGTGCATTAAACCCTTGCATCCTTTTCCAACGAGTAAGAGTATCTTGCAAAGTTGTTTGCAAAGCATGCCCCATATGTAAAGTACCTGTAACATTAGGAGGAGGAATCATAATACAAAAAGATTTTTCATGAGGGTAAGGAGCTCTAGCTACAAAAAATCTCTTACTCTCCCAATATTTCTGCCACTTAGATTCATAACTTTCAGGCTCAAAGCTTTTTTTCATCTTAAAACACCTTTTAACACAGAGTTTAGGAAAAATACAGAAAAGATACTAATCTATCTGCTTTTCAAGCTCCGCTATCCTCTCTTTTATTACAATTTCCGCCATATCAGGTATAACTTCCCACGCTATATCTTCTATTACATCTCTACTCATAAGCTCAACAACACGTCTAGCTATACGTTCTATATCTTCGTCCGATAATTTAATCACACCTTTAACTTGCCCCTCTACCGAGGCAGCTTCTTCTTTTTCCTTCTCATAATCCTTCTCCCCAAGAGAAAAAACATCTTCCTCTTTCTCCACGCTATCCGCCTCAACTAAGTAATTTTCTTTACTATCTAGTTTTATATCAGAAGCCTCTTCACTCTCCTTAAAAAGTGCTTCCTCTGCAACCGATTGTTCCGCGGTAGAAACTGAAAGTTCTGTTTCTACAGCAGGCGGAGGAGGTCTAAGAGAAGTTACCGATTCTACTTGCATTGTGCTATATACCTCTTCTTCTCTTTCATAGAGATCTTTTTTCTTACTAACCTCTATAGCTTCCCTCAAAACTTCAAGCATTTCATCGGAAGAAAATGGTTTTTTGATAACCTTATACACATTCAACTTCTCCGTCTTTTCCTTATCAAAAGGTTCAAATATCCCTATCAACATAATAACGGGTGTACGTGGAGATACAGAATTTATTTTCTCAATAACTTCATAGCCGTTCATCTTACCCGGCATATGAACGTCACAAACTACAACGTCAGGTTTCAATTCTTCAAACTTAGATAATCCTTCTTGCCCATCAAAAGCTGAAAAAATTTCAACTTCAACCTCACTACAAACTAACTCAATCATTTTGTGAATAGTAAAAGTATCATCGATGACAAGAATTTTTTCGCTCATTCTACAGATCCTCCATTGAGAAAAGTAACACTTTGATGCAACGTTGTCAATCTATATACCCTAAAGCTTTAAGTCTTCTAAGTTGATCACTATCACTAACACTGTCACTCCTTGTCTTATATCTACCGTTCCATATAAAAACATCCGCTTCGCTTAAATATAGGGGATACAACTCATCGTAACCAATTACTTGCCCCACTTCTATAGGAGTGGATCCAAAAAACTTTTTACTCTTTGGCGGTGCTTCTAAAAGTACAAAATTATCCCATTCACTCCATATTCGCACACCTCGTGGGAAATTACCCATACCACTTGAAAGTGAGATCTCTATCACAAAATTATCTTCAATTACTCTATCGTTATCCACCAGAAACAGAGGAGTAAATCTTAATTTCCTATCACCTCGTGGTGATATTTTAATTTTTAGATCTCCTTCATTTAACAAAACAAAAAGACCTCCCTCTTCCGCAAATATACGCTTGTATAACATCTTTACACCACCTTCTACCTTTGTAGGAAACAACGCAGCTAAATTAGTTTTCTCATAAGGGTCTTTCAAGATGTTAAATAGGTAAAATACGTCTAATCTAGGTCGCTCCAAGTTAAAAACAGTTTTGTCATACTCGTTGATAAAAGAAAACTCTCCATTCAAATTGTTCAAAATCAGCTTAAATGGGTAACTTAAAAGGGCCACTCTACGAGGAGCACCATTTAGAGCAGAAAAATAGATTCTGTTTTTGCTGCCAGCTATTTTTTGGAGAGAACGAGGTTCCCAATGCTTATACCCTTTTTCATCTAACATTTTAAGTAAAAAATATCCTATATCTTTTACCGTTACAGGATCCTTTACAATTTTTTTTCCTATCCCTTTTTTCCATACAACAAGGGGAACCTTAAGCTGCTCATTAAACAAAGATCGTCCGTGCGAAAATCCACCATGGTCGTAGAACTCCTCCCCATGATCCGAAGTTAACACAACCACCTTAGATTCAAATTCTTTTTCAAACCTACCTAAGAAAAAATCCAAGTACCTGTCTAAGAAAAAAACTTCCGAAGAGTAAAGCGATCTCAGGTAATCTACATCCTCTTGGCCACTTACACTCTGACGCCCTAGAAGCAACCCATGAGCAGAAAATGGGTTTAGGTCCCCTTTGTATATATCCTTTTTGTAAGGATAGATATCGTTCTCTACCAAACTATTCAAATAAGGTGCATGTGGATCAAGTAGGTGTATGTAAAGAAAATATTTTTCTCCTCTATTTGCCTCTATCCACTGGGAAACCTTATACAAAAGATCATCAGCTCCTAAAAGAAGCCAAGAATTGTCATTCTCTGTTGATGGAGGATAGTAGAAAGTATCAAATCCTTGATCAAAACCAACCATAGGTGTAACTATAGCATTAGCTACAAAAGCAGCTGTTTTATAGTTATTTTCCCGAAAATATTCGGCAAGAGTAAAAAATTGGTCGTCTATCTTAAAGCTAGAAGGATGTACTACACCGCCTATAAAAGTAGGGTCTTGTCCTACAAAAATAGAAGCAACAGAGGGTAAGGTCCAAGGTGATGGGGCAAACGCATTGTCAAAACGCCAATAGTTTGTGCTTAAATATCTCTCCAAACTAAGCACACTATAACCAATATCTTGCCTTAGAGTATCCACCAGTATAAACACCAACCCTTTCCCTGCTTCAGAAGATCCTATTCTCAAAGTGGAAAAAGCCACCGTACCACCCACTACTCTAAGTGTCAATTTAGCATTATCTGCTACTTCAATATTCACAACTCTAGTAACCCATGAACTACCACTATCCAATTTTTCATTAACTACAACTTCTTTATAACCACCCCAGGAGGAAACCTCTAACTGAACAACAGCGTATTCAGAGTTTCCATCTAGAGCAAATCTTAAATGTACTCGATTCCTATCTCTTTCCAAATCAAAAGTATAAACACCTTCTTTCAACAGATACGATCTCTCTCTAACTCCATTCTTTTCAATGTACGTTACGGGAAATTCTCGCTCTTCCAGCGGTCTTACTACATCTCTTACATTCTCTTTACACCCTAAGGAGAGAATTAGCAATAGAAACGATCTAATCTTCCTCTTTACGAGCATGAGGAAGAGCTTGCTGCTTTAATTGCTTTATAAGGTTTAAATTCTCTCTCCATTTAGGCCTACATTTAACGTGCAGATCTAGGAAAACTTTTTTACCCAAAAGAGCTTCTATATCAACCCGGGCTCTTGTCCCTATTTCTTTTATCATTCTACCGTTTTTACCTATAAGTATTCCTTTCTGGGAGTCTCTTTCTACAATTATAGAGGCATATATCTTCACAAGATTTTCCTCTTCTTCCCAGCTGTCAATTATGACCGCAGTAGAATAAGGAATCTCTTCTCTAGTTAAATTCAATATCTTTTCCCGAATATATTCGGCCACCAAAAATCGTTCGGTATGAAGAGTAACTAGTTCCTCGTCGTACAAAGGCGGTGATATAGGCAGGTATTCAAAAATCTTATCTATAAAAATATCCACACCATCCCCTTCAGCAGCAGATAAAGGAATAATTTCATTGAATGTTTCCTTTTCCGCAAATCTATCAATTATAGGAAGCAACTCAGACTTTTTGATAAGGTCTATCTTATTAAGTAATAATATTCTTGGTTTTTTTATCTCCTCTACCAAACCTACTAGATACTCGTCACCTCTTCCTATTTTGACAGATACATCTATTATAACTGTCACTATATCAGATTCTTTTGCTGCTTTAAGAGCATCAGAAACCATTTCTCTATTCATAGTATGTTCAGGTTTATGTATCCCTGGAGTATCTGTAAATATTATTTGACCTCTCTCTTCTGTATAAATAGCTATAATCCTATTACGGGTAGTTTGGGGTTTTTGTGTAACTATTGCTATCTTTTCACCCACTATACGATTTAACAGAGTAGACTTTCCTGCATTAGGTCTACCCATAAGGGCCACAAAACCAGACCGTTTCATCTTTTCATCATCCATCTGATTACTCCTCAATAAAAATTCTTATCAATAAATCTTCTAAAGTTTCCATTTCACCATAATCATTCTCATGATCGTAACCTAAAAGGTGCAGCAAACCATGTATTAAAACTAATTTCAGCAGCTTTTCATATTGCATACAAAAAATTTTTTCATTTTCAACTACCACTTCAGGAGAAATAACAATAGTACCCAACAAATAACCATCAACAGTATTCTCTCCTCGAAAAGATAACACATCGGTAGGTTTGTCCTTTTGTCTAAAGGTTCGATTTAAATCTTTAATCTTTTCTTTAGAAACGAACGCTACCTCTAAGATATCGCAGGAAACTCCTAGAAAATTCATAACTTGACCCAAAAAGTTGGAAATATCTTCCTTCGCTACAGAGTGGTTATATTCATACACTACCGATATTTCGTTATGCACTTTTGCTTTCTTTAAAATTAAAACCGGGATAATCCACCCTTTTATGACGTATATGTTCCAGAATCCTCTTGAATACGTTTTTTATCTTATCTATATCTCCTATAGTCAAATCGGTTTCATCCAATTGATGATCTTTTATTGTATTATCAACTATTTTCTCTACTAGGTTATCTATATCTTGTTTATTAGGATCTCTCAACGATTGAAAAGCTGCTTCAACTCCATCTGCCAGCATAATTATACCCGCAACCTTGTTCTGCGGTTTAGGTCCTGGATATCTAAATCTTTCCTCTTCTACTTGTTCCTCATTTTTCAAAGCTTTTTCATAGAAATACTTAATCAAAGAAGTTCCGTGGTGTTGTTCTATCACGTCTATTATAGACTTAGGCAAATTATACTTATTAGCAAGTTTAACTCCATCTTTCACATGGTTAACTATAACCATAGCACTTATTGAAGGTTTAAGTTTGTCATGAGGATTACGAATACCTCGCTGATTTTCTATAAAATAGCTAGGTCTTACCACTTTACCCACATCATGATACAAAGCTGCAGTATAAGAATAGACAGGATCTTCACCTACAGCTTCTGCAGCAGCCTTAGCCAAGTTAGCTACCACAAGAGAATGCTGAAAAGTACCAGGAGCCTCAAATGCCAATTCTCTAAGCAGAGGCAAATTGGTGTTCGATAGTTCTAGTAACTTCATACCAGTAGTAACTCCCAGCAAAACTTCAAACACGGGAATAAAAAAACTAGCTAAAGCTCCTGATAATAATGCGTTACCTACTGACCAGCCAACTCTATAATATAGAGTATGGTAGAGTCCCTCTCCTCTACCTAAATTTATAAGTGTTCCAGACACAACAGCTATTATGCTAAGCACAGCTACCATCAATATCGCTTTAACTATAACCATCCTTTGTTTAAATATATGGGTATCCAACATTAGAGCAGCTGCAGCATTGCCCACCAAAAGGTAGAAGAAAAAATCGAACTCATGTTCTCTCAACAAAACTGGTACAAACATGGCAAAGATTGTAGAAACAAAAAATGCTGCTCTACGACCATAAAAAATAGACATAAGAATACCAGGCATAAAAAGAGGCAAACCGTAGACTAGATTTTCTGGTCGTAATATTTCAGCTGAAGCAAAAGTAGAAAACCGCGTCATAAAATCTTGTAAAATGTCTATAACTACCACAACAGATAATAAAATTATTACCAATTCCCCTACTCTCGATTCCCGTCTTATCCCTACCAATTCCGGTAAAAACTTTACACTACTCATCAACAAAGCAAGTATAAAAATAAACACAAGGTACCCTATTATAACCATAACATTTATATTAAGCTCTTGACGTTTCCTTATATGATCTATTATCTTTACCTGTTTTTTTGTAAGAAGATCTCCCCTTCTGGCTATAACCTGTCCTTTTTTAACCTTTATAAAAACAACTCCTACACTTTCTTCAGCTTCTTTTTCCCGCTGCAACGTCAGTTCTTGATCAAAAGTAACGTTAGGCTCTATTAAAGATACCAAAAAATCTTTTAAAACAGCTCTATCTCTAGCGGAGAGTTTCCAACCACGAAGTTCTTCTTCTATCCTATTACCCACTTGAACAGGATAAACAAGAGGCTTATTTAGTTCTTCCAAGGGTTTCTCTATCCCTGTCAAACTATCGTAAAGCACAAACTTTTTCTCTTTCTCCTGCCATATAGAAGCGGAAACTATACCGTTTTCATATATAACAGTGATTAACTTTTTCAAATCCTCTTCAAGTGCAGTATCAAACTCTCTTTCTATAAAGAAAGAAAGCAACTCATCTGTAAGAACTTCTCCGGAGAGAGAAATGGTATTTACTATTCTTTCTCTAAGAACTTGAATCGCTTCTTTATCTACATCACTGTGACCGATCTCTTCCAACCATTCTCGTCCTGCTACAAAAAAACTTTCTATTTTTTCAATTATTCTATTTTCAAGGTTTCTATCCAAGCGATAGTAGATAGGTATGTTGTCCCGTGCTTCTTTCTTTTTCTGAGCTGTTGTTTCCTCATCGGGTATATCGACATCATAAGGTGCTATATAATCTACAAGTGCAACTTCACCTTCTTTTGCCTCAATGTATTGAGTATTTTCAGGCAAAACGAGCAAAAAAGATACAACACAAAAAACCGCTATCCAAAAGTTAGACTTATCTAGCAGCTTAAACCAAAGTCTTCTAATTTTACTCGTTATAGTTTCTTTTTTGATCTCTATCTGCCGCGAGGTTTTACCTGTATTGGCATCCTTCATCAATTCTCCTTTTTCCTTTGATACTTTTCGTAAGCTTCTATAATTGACTGCACGAGTGGATGTCTAACGACATCGTGCTGAGAAAAGTTTACAAATTTTATACCTTCTATACCGCTTAATATCTCCTGAACTTCCTTTAGTCCAGAGACTTTACCCATTGGCAAATCTATTTGAGTAATATCTCCAGTTATAACTGCCTTTGAGCCAAACCCTATTCTAGTTAAAAACATTTTCATTTGTTCACTAGTAGTATTTTGAGCCTCATCTAGAATAACGAAACTCCTATTTAAAGTTCGTCCTCTCATAAAAGCCAAAGGCGCTATTTCGATAGCACCCCTATCGATCAATCTTCCAACTTTTTCAAAGCCTACTAAATCATACAGAGCGTCATAGAGAGGACGTAAGTAAGGATCCACTTTAGCTACTATATCTCCTGGCAGAAAGCCCAACTTTTCTCCTGCTTCCACTGCAGGTCTGCAAAGAACTATTCTATCTACTTCCTTATCGAGAAAAGAAGATACAGCTGCAGCCACAGCCATGTAGGTTTTCCCTGTACCAGCAGGACCTATACTTATAACTATGTCATACTCTCTTATAGCTTGTATATACAAATATTGAGTCAAACTCCGTGGTAGTACCCTGTATCTGCCCCTAACCTCTACACTTCCTTTAGTAAATATATCTAACAAAGAAACATGTGGATTTTCTCGCACTATCCTTATAACAGCTAATATTTCTTGTCCTCCCAATCTGAAACCTTTATTGTACAAAGTATCTACTTGTTTGAACAGATTTTCGACTTTCTCAATGTTACTTTGCTCTCCTTCGATTTTCAGTACATCTCCTCTATACGTTATCCTAACTTCGAAAACCTCTTCTATCTTCTCTATATACTTGTCTTTTCCCTCAAAAACTGCACGAAAACTATCTCGCACCTCATGCAGAACATTATTTTTCATATTCGTAAAAACCTCTACCACTTTTTCTTCCCAACCTGCCAGCATACACCAACTGTCTAAGCAAAGGAGGAGGAGCGTAACGTGGATCTTTAAACTCTTCAAACATTATTTCCGCTACAGAGAGAACAGTATCAAGACCCACAAAATCGAGTAAAGTAAAAGGGCCCATAGGATATCCACAACCTAATTTCATAGCGTTATCTATATCTTCTATGGAAGCTAATCCACTTTCATAAGCCCTCACAGCATCTAAGAGATAAGGAACAAGCAATCTATTTACAACAAAACCTGCTACATCCTTACAAACTATTGCTTTCTTACCCAATTTCTCTACAAAGGCTATAGCTTTATTTAAAACCTCATCCGAAACAAGAAGAGTTTTTATAACCTCCACTAGTTTCATAACCGGTACCGGATTAAAAAAATGTAGTCCTAAAAACCTATCTTTTCTCTCAACCGCCCCAGCTAATCTACCTATAGGTATAGAAGAGGTATTAGAAGCAAAAATAGCGTTACTCTTTACTAATCTATCCAACTGCTCAAACAGAGTCAATTTTACCTCTAAGTTCTCACTAGCAGCCTCTATAACAATATCGCAATCAGCCAAAGATTCAAGACTAGTAGTTACAGAGATTCTACTAATTATCTCTTCCATAGATTCTGCGCTTATATCGCCTTTAGCAACGATTCTATTTAAGGAATTGCGTACCTTTTCCATACCTTTTTGCAAAACAGTATCTGAAATATCTCTAACTATAACTGTATATCCCTTACTAGCAACAACTTCCACTATACCGGTGCCCATGACACCAAAACCCACTACCCCTACTTTTTCCATATAAAACCCCTCCTGCTAAAAAGAGACCTTCACTAGTCTCTCGGTATCGCCAATTATCCTGAAAAATACTTTAACAACTCCATCGTACTCTTCTATCTTTGGTAATTTATCTGCCCATTCAACTACTTTTAAACCGTTTGAGGCTAAAAGTTCATCTATAAAGATAGTTTCTATTTCGCTTCTTTCCAACCTGTACAAGTCTATATGTATTACTTGAAAGTTACTATTTTTATACTCATTAACAAGGGTAAATGAAGGAGAAGAAAGTTCTCCACCTAAATTAGCTTTCTCAGCTATACCTTTGACGAAAGTTGTTTTACCAGAGCCAAGATCGCCTATAAGAAACATAGTTCTATCCCACCCTAGAAGTTCTACTACTTTAGCTGCAACATTTTTTGTCTCTAAAGGCGAAAACGAGAAAAAATACAAACTTGTCTTTTTAGTCATCCATTTCTCTAATTATAGATTCTCCAAACTCTGAGGTAGATACAGGAGTGACATTTTCCATAAGTCTAGCAAAATCGTAAGTAACTATCTTTTTCTCTATAGTTCTTTCCATTCCTTTTATTATTAAATCTGCCGCTTCTATCCACCCCATATGGCGTAACATCATCTCTGAAGAAAGTATTATAGAGCTAGGATTAACTTTGTTTTGTCCAGCGTATTTAGGTGCTGTGCCGTGTGTGGCTTCAAATAGAGCTATCTCATAGGATATATTAGCTCCAGGAGCTATACCTATACCTCCAACTTGAGCAGCTAAAGCATCAGATATATAATCACCGTTTAAATTCATAGTTGCTATAACGCTATACTCTGCTGGTCTAGTGAGAATCTGTTGGAACATAGCGTCAGCTATCACATCTTTTATTATTATATCTCTCCCCGTTTTAGGATTTTCTAGCTTGTACCAACCCCCTTCTAATTCTACAGCACCAAATTCATCCCTCGCTACTTCATACCCCCAATTTCTAAAAGCACCTTCGGTAAATTTCATTATGTTGCCTTTGTGTACGAGAGTAACTGAAGGCAGATCCCTATCTATAGCATATTCTATAGCTTTCTTAACTAACCTCTTAGAACCTTCTTCAGATATAGGTTTAATACCTATACCACACATTTTTGGGAAACGAATTTTGTTAACCCCCATCTCTTTTTGCAGAAAATTTATAATCTTGTCGGCTTCAGGACTACCAGCCTCCCATTCTATACCAGCGTATAGATCTTCAGAATTTTCTCGAAACACTACCATATTAACCTTCCAAGGTTCTTTCACAGGAGAAGGCACACCTTTAAACCAGCGCACAGGTCTAACACACACGAAAAGATCAAGCACTTGCCTTAAAGTAACGTTAAGCGATCGAATACCTCCTCCTACAGGAGTCGTCAAAGGTCCTTTTATTGCAACTTTATGTTCTCTTATACTTTCTATTGTCTCTTCTGGCAACCATTCACCTACTGTTTTAAAAGCCTTCTCTCCAGCTAAAATTTCTTTCCAAAATATTTTCTTCCTGTTTCCATACGCTTTTGTAACGGCCGCATCTACAACTTTACGCATAACAGGAGTTATATCAACTCCTATCCCGTCTCCCTCTATAAAAGGAATTATCGGGTTATCTGGAACTACCAACTTACCATCCACAAACTCTATTTTTTGTCCTTGAGTAAATAGACTGCTCATTCACTTCTCCCCCTTTTTTCTTTCTTTATATTTCTCCCACGCCAAAGTTATAGGAGAAGCAATAACTATAGATGAATAGGTTCCAACCAATATTCCCATAAACAGAACAAACGAAAACCCTCTTAAAACAGGTCCACCCAAGAAAAGTAAACTACCTACAGCCAATAAAGTGGTAAAAGAAGTTAGGATAGATCTCTTTATTGTTTGTGTTATACTTAGATCCAATATATACTCGAACGACTTTCTCGCTATCCTAGTTAAATTTTCCCGAACTCTATCAAAAACTACTACGGTATCGTTGATAGAATATCCTACCAAGGTAAGAAAAGCTGCTATAGTTGAAAGATTGAATTCATAACCCAAAAATGCGAACATTCCCAATGCTACGGTAACGTCATGAACCAAAGCTGCTATCGCTCCTACGGCGTATCTGAACTCAAACCTAAAAGTTATATACAACAGCATAGCTATCAGAGCAAATATTACTGACAAAACCCCCTTTCTTCTAAGTTCTGCTCCTATAGTGGAACCAACTCCTTCGACAGAAATAACTGCAAACTGGCCCAAGTGGGCTCGTTCTTTCAAAAATTCAACCACTTTATTATCACTTAAACCCAGCTGATCCCAATTTTTAAAAACACCTATATCTTTACGAGAATTCACTATTTTATCCGCAATAGAACCATAATGTTCTCTAGCTGCGTCCGGATCAGCCTCTTTTAGATCAAGAGGATCTCCTGAGTAAAGAAAATCTGCTATAACCTCCTTACTAGCTCTATTGATATCTATTCCTTCACCAGAGCCAAAGTGGTCAGCCAATATATTTTCTACATCCTTAGCTATAGCTGAAGCTTCCTCTTGACCTTTTTTAAGAGGAATTCTTATAAGAATATCTCTAGATCCTTCATCTCCAAACTGCTGCAGCCATACCTCCAACCCCTTCTCTTTAAACAATTTTCTCATCTTTTCTATATCTAGAGGATCTTGGAATCTAACTATTATCTGAGCTCCTCCAGTAAAATCTATACCCATATTAAGATGACCGTTAAAAAGCACGTAAATAGAAAAAATCATAAGAGCTCCGGAAAATATGAGAAATATTTTTGCGTACTTTATAAACGGAAAGGGTTTTATCTCTCTAACCATAACGTATCACCTATATATAAATTTTTTCTACCTTAGGAAGCAAAGAGAACACAACTTCAAAGATAACCTTCCCTACAAAAACAGCAGTAAACAGAGATGCAAGTATACCTACACTCAAAGTCACTGCAAAACCTTTAATAGGACCAGTCCCAAACTGAAACAGTATAATTGCAGCTAGAAGAGTTGTCACATTGGCATCAAATATAGCACTCCAGGACCTATTAAAACCGTCAAAAACCGCTGCTTTTGCAGGTTTACCAGCTCTTAGTTCCTCTTTTATTCTTTCAAAAATAAGAATATTTGCATCAACAGCCATACCTATAGTCAGTATAAATCCTGCTATACCAGGTAAAGTTAAAGCAGCACCCATAGATGCCAATGCTCCTATCATAATAGCTATATCTAGAACGAGCGCTATTATAGCAACAAACCCTACAAGTTTGTAAAAAACTAGCATGGAGAGGGCAACTAACATAAGCCCTACAGCGGAAGCTCTCACACCGCTTCTTATAGAATCGTGACCTAACGATGGACCTACAGTACGTTCCTCCAATATAACAAGAGAGGCTGGCAGAGCTCCTGCCCTAAGAGCCGTTGCAAGATCCTCTGCCTCTTCTACAGTAAAAGCACCTGTTATTATACCTTGATCAGTTATCCTCGCTCTAATCTCTGGAGCTGACTGAACTTTATTATCCAACACTATCGCTAACAACTTACCTATGTTTTCAGCAGTAAATTTACCGAACCTCTTGCCAGCCTCAGGTGTTAATGTAAAAGATATAGCGGGTCTTCCGTATTCATCTACACTTCTTACCGCGTTACGTAGATCTTGTCCCGTTATAATACTTTGTTTTTCCAGAGCGTAAAACCTTTTTCCTACTAATTTACCACTATGATCCCATATATCCTCTTCTATCATCTCTAAATTATCAGGCAATTTTCCCCCATATTGGGCTAACAACTCCTCCTTAGTAGATGCAACACTATCAACTAGCTTTAGTTCCAACCGAGCCGTTTTTTTAAGTAAAGATTTTATTCTCTCCGGATCATCTGCCCCCGGCAGCTGAACTATTATCCTATTACCCACACCTATAGTCTGTCGCTGAATTATAGGTTCTGCCACTCCAAAAGCGTCTATTCTTCTCCTTATAGTTTGCTCAGCTTGAGCACTGGTCTGCCTTGTAATTCTGGAAACTCCTTCTCCAGACAGCTTAAAAATAGCCAAACCGTCCTTTCTTTCCATCTCCCAATCGGGGTAATTATCTCGAAGCCATTTAGCAACCTTAGTCAAAGAGTCATTAGAAACCCCGCTCACCTCAAATGAGATATCATCTATAAGACGTCTATTCACATCATCAGCACCGCTTTCCTTCAGAAAACGCACAACGGCGTCTAACACTCTGTCTCTCTCCGCTCTCAGTGCGTCTTCAATCTTCACCTCTAGAACAAGATGCATACCGCCCTGCAAATCTAGACCAAGAGTAACTTTTTCCTCTAGAGGATAAGCCTTATATACAAAGAAACCTACAACAGCTACTATAACACCTACTTTCATCCAAGTCACAGGTTTAATCTTCAGCACTTTCACTTACCCCCTTCTAACTTATGAACTATAGCGGTACGAGAAACTTTTATAGTAACGTTATCTGCAACTTTAAGATACACAACATCTTCCTCTGTCTTTTTCACCTCTCCGTAGATACCTCCTGAAGTTAAAACTTTGTCTCCCTTTTTTAGGTTTCTCCTCATTTCCTCTAATTTACGTTGTCTTTTAGATGCAGGATATAAAACTAAAAAGTAGAATATAAGTATCATAATGAATATCGGCATAAGATTAAAGAGAGTTTGAACCAACGTTGTTTGTAATACAAAAATGCTCATAACACTCCCCTACCTTTTAATAAAATAATATCCTCGTCGCTCAACCACTCATTAGCAAAACTCTCTACATCTTCATCTCGTATAGCTTTCCTGAGATTATGAACAAAATCACTGTAAAAATACAAATTGTGATAACTAACATACACACCAGCAGAGTAAGGATCTACTTTAGCCATATGGAAAATAAACGCCTTTGTGAAGTTTTTGCACACTTTACACTCGCATTTGCTATCCAAAGGAGATAAATCCTTTGCGAACCTTGAGTTTGTTACCTTTATCGTTCCTTTTCTAACAAAGGCAACACCGTGCCTACCATTACGGGAAGGCAATACACAGTCAAACATATCTACGCCGTTCAATACTGCAAATAAAATATCTACAGGATAGCCTACTCCCATAAGATAGCGAGGTCTATCTTCAGGAAGTAACTTAGCCGTATATTCAACAACTTTCCATTGTATTTCTCGTGGCTCTCCTACAGATACACCGCCAATAGCGTACCCAGAAAAAGGTAACTCAGATAGATACTTTACCGCTTTCTCACGCAAGTTTAAGTATTCTCCTCCTTGAACAATCGCAAACAATAAAGAAAATCCTTTCCAAGTCTCTATTGAACGCACCGCCCACAAATTACTTAAATTCGTAGCCCAACTAACATCATCAAACGAAGCACCCCATTCAGGACATACATCCAACACCATTGCTATATCAACACCTATTCTCTCCTGATATTCGACAACCAGCTCGGGAGAAAGAAAAAACTTACTACCATCGACGTAACTTCTAAATTCTACTCCTTCTGCAGTAATACGCCTAAATTTAGCCAGACTAAAAACCTGGTATCCACCGGAATCTGTCAATATAAACCGCTTCCATCCAACAAATTTGTGAATACCTCCCAGAGATTCTATAACATCGACACCAGGCCTTATCGCTAAATGATAAAGATTATGCAACAGAAGCTCAAAATCCATCTTTTCTATATCGCAATTTAGAATTCCTTTAACAGAACCTTTAGTAGCAACAGGCATAAATAGAGGAGTTGTGATTTCACCTTTAGAAAAGGTAAGCCTACCTAACCTGGAACGTCCAAATCTTATATATCTAAAGTTCGTCGTCATAGTCCAAGCTCACACCAGAGACTTTCACAAGATCAACGTCTTCAGGAAGCTCGAGCTTGAAAACTGACTCATCTATCTCTTTGTTTATACTTACTTTTTCAAAAGTATATAAAGACTCGCTTCCATTCTTGTTGTATATCTCAATTCTTACAGGAAAATAATAAACTTTAGGATCTAAACTCAAAACCACCCTTTTTAAAACTTTTTTTAGTTTGATAGAAACAGGTGTTAAATCGATAACAATAGGATCACTATCGTTGGAAGGATAAAACAGTTTCAAGGAAAAGTACTTCTTTAAAGTATCAATCCCACTAGCAGGACTAAAATAGTATAAAATCCTATCTATAGAAGCACCAACATCTATAATTTCCGCTCTTTTCAAATCCTTATAGTAAGTTATCATCTTCCTCTGAGAAATAAGAACAACAACACTTACAGGCTCAAGATATTCTATCTTGACTCTATCAGGTTGAATAAAATAAAGGGTACCTTCAGCTACCTGCGGCTCTTTAAAAAGAGGTGACTTTTTTCTTTGTTCAAAAGAGGCTACCAAACTCCTTATCTGAGATCGTTTGCTTTTTATCTCAGATATAAGTCTTTCAACCTTACTATCACCAAATAAAACAGTAGCGAAACAGTAGAACAAAAAAAAAGTGTATCTTCGTTTCTTCAAAACCATTTCAGTATCCTTAGATAAACTAATCAAGAAACCAAGCTCATTTTAACTCAACAACTCTCCAACTTACAATATCTGAAGCACCCTAATAACTCACATTAGCACTTTTCTAACAGTTTTAAGAGCAATTTTTATCAAAAAAGAAGCAGGGGGGAACAAGTTTAAACAACATCTTCCAAAGTCGTTTATCCAGGTATCCGTTTCCCTTAAAAGGATAATTATCAAATAGATAAATACCTAAATTTTTATTTCTAAAGATAGCCACTTTATACCCGTTACCTTTCTTACTTATCGCTATAGGGAACTCTATATCGTTAATAGAAGTTTTTTCCAAGTTAAAAGAGTTATATATAAGATCTATAAATAGATGTAGAGGGAAAGGAATATCTATAAAATCTACATCTAGAAACCGGGGATTATCTACAACAAAAAAAGGAACGAAAAGCCGTTCATAGCTCAAATTCTCTTCCCCATCAACAGAAAAACCTGTAACGGAGGTCACAACAACTGTAGTAGTAGATAGATCAATAGTTGATAAGAGTTTACCTAGGAAAAATTCTAAAGTAGCTACGTTGGTAAGGTAGATTTCTTTAACTCTATCTACAGGAAGAAAACCTTTTTTCATAAAATCAACAGTTATCTTTTTAGGTAATCCTTCAAATAGATCGTGATCAACTCCAGCTATCTTTTTTGTATCAACTCTCCATAAAGGATAATCGGGCGACGGTATTATAACCCAAACAAAAGTTTTTCTTTCCATTAATTCAGCTGCTATCAAATCGAAATTAAGATCGATAATCTTATCGAAAAAGAAATCTATTCCAAGATCTCTCGCTACTTTTATATTATGAATAGAGAGAACTGTTCTATAGTTTGCTTTAGTGAAAGGTAGAACTATATTATCGACTCTAGTAGAGACCTTATCACTGAACACTTGAGACAAGTCACCTGTGAAGAAAAATTTTATAGCAGATGCCACATTAGGGGAAGGAGAAAAGGCAGATCTGAGTGTCCCTTTCTTTTTTAAAGAGAAAAAAATCCTATATACTTTATCGTAAATGTAATCCTGCTCAACGGCAGACAGTGATAAACCGGTATAACTAATCAAGAGAAACGAATGAGGAGAACTTTTCCCCATGAGTTGGAAAGGAAGAAAAACAACAATAGATAAAATTAGATTGCTCTTTCTCATTATTTATATATTATCCTGTAGAGAGCCAAAAAAAATTTCCTTACCAACTCCTGAAATTGTTCCCCTTAAAATATTGGAACGCTCAGAGATGTCGTTTCCTCCTTCCTATGAAGGTTCTAGATTTTTAAGTGGATGGTGGCCAGTACAAAAAGAAAAGGAGATGTTTTTGACTCAGGTAAAACCCACAGCATCAATGACATTAGAAATAGTAAATCTCTCACCTAGGAAACTGGGTATAGAAGTAAAAGAGTTAACGGACAACTGCAAAATAAATGTATGGATTAACAATCATTTCATTAAAACTATCGAAAAAATCGGGCTCACCGAAATAGAAATAGCAAAAGAGAAAATAAATCCAGGTACAAACATAGTAAAATTCTTCAAAAAAGAAGGATGCACCTTCTCTATAAGCAAAGTAGCAGTAAAAGAAGCGTACGGTGGAAAAGTATTTTATAAAGAAGGAACTATAATTATTGAAGGCTTCGCAGGTGTTATTATTCCTTTCTTCAATAACTATAGATCGAAAATAGAAGGAACTATAAATATGCCTCCAAATAGCACTATATACATCTCTATAAAAGATAGAAACGGTAAGAAATTTTCAATAAAAAGAAAATCTAGTAGAGGAAAAATTTTTACTTTTCTATCACCCGAATTAGAGAAAGGTTTCGCAAAGTTAACTCTTATAGCCAATTCATATGCAAAAGTAGAACTCAAAGATCTCGGTATAATATTCAGGAAACAACAGCAACAAACAATTAAAAAAGAACTACAACAGTTACTAGAACCTAGAAACGTAATAGTATACATACTAGACGCTTTGAGAGACGACTATATAGATAAAGATGTAGCACCCAACATTACTCAATTAGCTAAAAACGGAGTGCGTTTTCTCAATCATTTTTCAACGGCTCCAAACACGTTACCCTCTGTAAAAACCTTATTTACAGGAGAATATTTCTGGAAAACAGGTGGTTGGAAATTACCTAATACCCACCCAGAGACAATAGCTGAGCTATTTTCTAAAGCTGGATATACTACCGCATTCTTCTCCTCCAGCGGTTATGCATCAGAAGATTTTGGCCTAGCGCGCGGCTTTATCCACGTGGAAAAAGGGCTCCTGTTTAAAAATCCAGATGCAGAAAACAGGTCTCCCGAAGAGGTAAATGAAAGTGTCGTAAAGTGGTTAGCAAAAAACAAGCGAGAAAAGTTGTTCCTTTACATACATGTAGTATCTCCTCACAATCCTTACTGGCCTCCTACATCTTTTAGAGAACGGTTTCTTCCCACAGCTTTTTCTACAAAAATAGATGGAAAAACCTCTACCCTCCTAAAGATAAAAAGAGGCAAACTACCTATATCTGAGCAAGAAAAAAACGTTATAAAAGTACTTTATAAAGCAAACCTAGCTTTCGCTGATTACAAACTCCGAGAGTTTATACACCTTTTAGATCGCATACTAAACCCTAAAGATACTTTATTCATTCTAACCTCAGATCACGGAGAAGAGCTATTCGACCATGGAGGATTACTACATGGATATACATTATACGAAGAACAAATAAAAATACCCCTTATAATCCGCGGAGCTCACCTCGAACCAAAAGTTATATCACGTGGAACAACAACTAGAGATCTGTATCTATTTTTACAATCCCTTATAACCCGTAATAGAGAAACTAGGATATGGCAGTTGATATCTGATGCAGAAACGGAAGACCCTTACTTTTCGTTTGCAGCTGCTTCTAGTATAGACCCAGGAATTTTCTCAATAAAATATCGAAATTATAAATATATATGGTCTCCTAGGTGGGGAATGGGAGAAGGGATAGGTCGAGATCGAGATAACGAGTATTTCTTTGACACACTTTCCGATCCGAAAGAGATGCGAAATAAAATAAGCAATAGACTCTTACCGCTAGAGGTTTACTACCTCAAAGCGAGATTGCTAAAATGGATAGAAGCAGGGTTCAAACACGAACAAACTCTCTATTTCAAAACCCCAAGGGGAGATGAACCACTAAAAGAAGAGACTATAGAGAGTCTAAAAGCGCTTGGATACTTATAATAAGGAGGTAGCAAGGTGTTCATAAGCATAAATCCTACAACCGGTGAAACTATAGAAAGATACCCTATTATGGATAATAGGGAAGTGGATGCAAGGGTTGAAAAGTCTGTCACAACATTTCTTGAGTGGAGGAGAATCCCTATAGAGGAAAAAGCAACAATATGGCGCGAAATAGCTAAAGCGCTTATCGATAGAAAAGAAGAGCTTGCCAAAATAATAACTTTAGAGATGGGTAAACCTATAAAACAGGCTCTAGCGGAGGTAGAAAAATCGGCACGCAACTTCGATTTCTACGCTAACGTTGCTCCTACACTTTTAAAGGACAAACCGGTTGAGACAGAACATTTAAAAAGTTATGTACATTTTGAACCCTTAGGAACAATACTAGCAATAATGCCGTGGAATTTTCCTCTTTGGCAAGTTGTTAGACTTGCAGCTCCTACTCTTATAGCAGGAAACACAATGTTACTCAAACACGCAGAGAACGTAACAACGATCTCATTGCAAATAGAAAAGTTGTTTATAGAAAGTGGTTTACCTGAAGGAGTCTTTCAAACTGTTAGAATAGATATACCAACGATTCATTCCCTTATAAAAGATCGTAGAATAAAAGGTGTAGCATTGACAGGAAGCGTTAGAGCTGGGAGAGAGGTAGCAAAAAGCGCAGGTGAAGCAATAAAACCATCTTTACTCGAACTAGGTGGTAGTGATCCTTACATAATACTAGATGATGCAAATATAGAAAAAGCTGCAACCATATGTGTAAAAAGTCGTTTCAACAACACAGGCCAAACATGTATAGCAGCAAAACGGTGGATCATATCCAAAAAATCATCAGATAAATTTATAGACACAGTTATGGAAAAAATATCACTTCTGAAAGTGGGGGATCCCTTAGATACCAATACCGATCTAGGTCCTTTAGCAAGAGAAGACCTTAGATCAAATTTACATAAACAGGTAATAAAAAGTGTGCAATTGGGAGCAAAATTACTTATGGGAGGAGAAATACCCCAGGGAAAAGGCTTTTTTTACCCTCCTACTTTACTCGTGGTAAACAACGACTCTTATTACAATCTACCCTTATCGTGCGAAGAGATCTTTGGCCCTGTAGCCAGCGTGATAATTGTGGATAACGAAAAAGAAGCATTAGAAGTGGCAAATTCAACCGATTACGGCCTAGGAGCTTGCGTTATAACAAGTGATATTGAAAAAGGAGAAAAAATAGCTCGTTATAAACTAGATGCAGGAAACTGTTTTGTAAATTCTGTAGTAAAATCGGATCCTAGAACACCTTTTGGAGGGATCAAAAATTCTGGCTACGGTAGAGAACTAGGAGAATATGGCCTTATAGCCTTTACAAACATAAAAACCGTAGTTGTCGATAAACTATGATACTAGCATTTGAATCCTCGTGCGACGACTTAGGCATAGCACTACTATCAGAAGAAGGCGTAGTTCTTCAAAATCTATTAGCGCGACAAATCGAAAAGCACATCCCATACGGGGGAATAATACCAGAAGTAGCATCCAGAGAACATTTAATAAACCTCCCAACGCTGTTCAAAGCAGTCGTAGACAGCAAAAAACTCAGCACAATAGATACTATAGCGGCAACTCGCGCTCCAGGTTTAGTTGGATCCTTGCTAGTAGGATTTTGCTTCGCAAAGGCATTAGCTTTCGGAGCAAATAAACGTTTTATAGCTGTAGATCATCTCGAAGGACATATATTCTCTCCTTTCCTCAAACCATATCCAGAAAAACCTGATCACATACCAGATAAGTTTGTAGCACTAGTAGTATCAGGGGGACACACAGCTCTTTTTACAATTAATAATTTATCTATAAAACTAATTTCAACTACACGAGATGACGCTTTTGGAGAGGTGTTTGACAAAATAGGTAAAAAAATAGGACTAGCTTACCCGCAGGGACCTAAAGTAGACTATTTAGCCAATTTGGGACAGGAAAAGATTAGATTTACAATCCCTTATATGGAAGGCGAACTGGATTTTTCGTTTTCTGGCCTAAAAAGTGCCGCTATAAGAGCAATAGATAAAACAAAATTTATTCCAGAACAGAGAGTAGAAAACCCACAAGAAGGAAAATTCCCCCAAGAAATACTAGATATATTAGCATCCTTTAGAGCTGCAGCTGTAGAGCAAATATTGTCCAGATTAGAAAGGCTTAAAAGATCTACTGGTATAAACTACTTAGCAGTCTCGGGCGGTGCAGCTGCGAATGCTCTACTTAGAAAAAGATTGACCGAATGGGCTGTATCAAACGGGATAGAGTTAAATTTAGTAAACTTAGAGTACGCAGCTGACAACGCGGCAATAATAGGATTCGCAGCTCTCCTAAAGCTAAAGGGCAAGGAAAAAAGCTCTGACATATCAGCAGAAGTAAGCAGTATTTCAGAATATGTAAAAAAATGGAAAAGATAAGAAATTTTTCTATAATAGCACATATAGATCACGGAAAATCTACCCTTGCAGACAGAATCTTAGAAAAAACAGGAGTGGTTAGTGAACGAGAAATGGTAGACCAGTTACTCGACGATATGGAGCTTGAAAGAGAACGCGGTATAACTATAAAGTCTAGAACAGTTAGAATTCCTTACGTTTCAAAAGACGGAGAAAATTACATATTGAATCTAATAGATACACCTGGACATGTAGACTTTACTTACGAAGTATCTCGTAGTTTAGCAGCATGTGAAGGAGCACTGCTAGTAGTAGACGCAATACAGGGAGTACAAGCCCAAACACTAGCAAACGCTTACTTGGCAGTAAACGAAGGTCTAGAAATAGTTCCAGTAATAAACAAAATAGATCTGCCCTCTAGCAACCCTGACAAAATAAGAGAAGAGATTGAAGAAGTAATAGGTATACCCGCTGAAAATGCGGTATTGACCTCAGCAAAAAAAGGAATAGGGATAGAAGAATTATTAGAAGCCATAATAACTTACATACCACCTCCTAAAGGAGAGATAAATGCCCCTTTAAGAGCATTGATTATAGACTCATGGTACGACTCTTATAGAGGAGTAGGATGCTTAATACGAGTATTTGAAGGTGAAATAAAAACAGGTGACAAGATCAAACTATTTTCCACCCAAAAAGAATACGAGGTCGATGAAGTTGGGGTTTTCACGCCTAAACCTTCCAAGGTAACAAAACTTGCAGCAGGCGAAGTGGGATACTTTTTCGCTGGCATAAAAGAGATCGCCAATGCGAGAGTAGGTGATACAGTAACGCACGCAATTAAACCAGCTAAAGAACCGCTTCCCGGATTTAGAGAAATAAAACCTATGGTATTCGCAGGTCTCTTCCCCATAAATTCCGACGATTACCAACAGTTACGCGACGCTGTAGAAAAACTCAAACTAAATGACGCCGCCTTCTCTTTTGAGCCGGAAAACTCAAACGCTCTCGGATTCGGATTTAGATGCGGTTTCCTGGGCTTACTTCATCTCGACATTGTAAAATCTCGTTTAGAACGAGAATTTGGTATCCCACTAATAGTAACAGCCCCAGGTGTTAGATACAGAGTACATACTAAAAAGAAAGATATTATAGAAATAGATAACCCTAGTAAGCTTCCTCCTGCAAACGATATTCTATTTATGGAAGAACCTTACATAAACGCTACCATTATCTCAAAAGCTGAATATGTAGGCGCCATAATAACACTTTGTCAAAAAAGAAGAGGAGTTCAAAAAAGTATATACTACCCAGATAAAGAACGTGCTGTGTTGGAATACGAACTACCATTAGCAGAAATCGTTTTCGATTTTTACGACGAACTAAAATCTATATCACGAGGCTACGCATCCTTAGACTACGAAATAGCAGGCTACAAACGTAGTTCTCTTGTAAAGCTAGACATACTTGTAAACGGTAAACCTGTAGACGCTTTGTCAGTAATAGTTCACAAAGAAAAAGCGTATCAAAAAGGAAGACAACTGGTAGAAAAAATGAAAGAGATAATACCCAGACAACTGTTTGAAGTCGCAATACAAGCAGCAATAGGTTCAAGAGTTATAGCGAGAGAAACAATAAAACCTCTGAGAAAAAACGTCTTAGCTAAATGCTACGGTGGAGATGTAACACGTAAAAAGAAACTCCTTGAAAAACAAAAAGAAGGAAAAAAAAGAATGAAAATGGTTGGTAAAGTGGAAATTCCTCAAGAAGCTTTTCTCGCAATCCTTAAAGTAAAAGATAAATAGAAAACTTGATTTGAAATTAATTTGCAAATTGCTAACAACCTTATATCCACAACAAATCTACATACCCTTTACATATAAAACGCTGCAACACATAGAAAATAAACGCCGATATGATAAATACACATACAACCTTTTACATTCCAACCTACTTCACTTTTAGCACTACTATGAAACTCAACGAACATCTAATAACCAAGCGCAATATAAAAATAAAAACAAAAGCTGCTCTCAATGCCCTTTCCATATAAAACTGACAAAAGTAAATAAACAGGCACCAAACTTTCCTCGCTAAATTCAAGTTATAAAATTGTTTCTATTCCAAGATCATGCAAAACGTTGACTTTTTAATAATTCCAGCTATCCTTTCTATACACAATAAAACACAATAAAAATATAACAGATAAAGCAAAAAACACTTTATTTATAGAGAAGAAAGAAGTTCAAATACCAGTAGATCCAAATCCTTTATTACCTCTTGAGGTGCCCGTTAGCGAATCAACCTTTTTAAATTCGACTTCTTCAACCCTCATAAAAACCATTTGAGCTATTCTGTCACCTCTTCTAACGATAAAATTTTCCTTTCCTAAGTTAATAACTATAACTTTTATCTCTCCTCTATAATCGGCATCTATTGTACCTGGTGAATTAAGCAAAGTTATGCCGTGTTTGATAGCCAAACCACTTCTAGGGCGCACTTGTGCTTCGTAGCCTCTAGGTATTTCCAAAGATATACCCGTAGGAATCAAAGCTATCTGAGAAGGTGGTATTACAACTTCTTCTTCTACAGCTGCGTATAAGTCGTACCCAGAACTGAGAGAAGTAGCTTTAGCTGGTAAATCCAAATTTTCGGCATGAGGTAGAGTTTTTATCTTTACAACGATAGACATTCTATCTTTTAGGAGGTAAAGGTAGGTCTCCTTTTGGCACTCCAGGAGGAGGTGGAGGCAAAGGACCACCTGTAGGAGGAGCTCCAGGCTTGCCTCCAGGTTGCGGAGTAGCTAAACCTGGCCTAAGAGGTCTACCTATCCAGATAGCATTCAATCTGGGAACACCCCCGTCCTTACCTATTCCTACAGGATAAAGAAGCAGCTCTTCGGTAAACGCCCACTGATTGTACCGATCTTTTCCTAAAAATATCTTCATAGCTTTTCCTTTACTCCTACTTCTAACACCTTTTATAGGTCCCGTTATAAGTTTTTTATCTGTATCACCAAAGGAATCATCCATATCTCCATCCCCAACAGAAGGTAAACCTTTATCCCTTAAGGGAAGATCACCTTTGGGCATCTGCATCAGTTTGGGACCAAGTTTACCTCCTCCCAAAATAGGAGGTAACCCTCCACCTTTTCCTCCCTTAGGAGGTTTCACTCCTCCAGGAATACCTGCAGGCCCACCTTGAGACCCTATTGCCACTATAGGTACCCAATCAACTTTTCCAGTCATAGGGTCTCTCCAAAGTTGCCTTATAGATCTAGGTTCATTTTTCAACAACTCTTCCAACTTGTTAGGATATCTTCCAAATCTTCTCTTAAAAACCCTTATAGCTTCCGCGTATTGTAGCCCTCTAAATATCAGTTCTTCCTCCTTTTCTCTCTTTATGAAAGTACTCCAAACCGGCAACGCTGTAGCTACCACCACGTTAAGTACAGTAATAGCAACTATCAAATAAGCCAGGCTATAACCTTTCTCTCTTTTCACCACTCGCTTATAAGCGAACCATCGAGAGCTTTCCCCTCGTAACCCGAGTGAACATCTATTATGCCTACTTCTCCTGTTTCAGGCACTTCGGTCTCCGGAGGAGGTTCTTCTAGATCTTGCTCTTCATATACTACAACCCACGTGTCGTTCCTCTTAGTAAAGGGATCTACAGGAATCTTTCTCAAATATCCTTCTTCAACAAGAGCTTCTAGAGAAGGAGGGTAGTGTCCCTTATCACCGTAATACTGATCTATAGCGTCTCTCATAACCAGCAGATCTGTCTTAAGAGCTGCTTCCTTCGCCTTTTTTGGCAGATGGAGCATTCTAGGCATAGCCACAGTAGCGAGAATTCCTATTATAGCTATAACTATTATAAGCTCCATCAAGGTAAAACCTTTTTCTCCACGCATAATCTCACCACTCCCTGTAAGGTATACCATTTAACCCAACGCCTTCACTCAAAGAGTAAACATCGTACACGTTTTCTCCTCCCCAGCTAGTAGAGTTCCATTCATCTTGATAGCTTCTAAGACCCCACTCAGCCTTTCCTGTCATTGGATCTACAGGTATTTTTCTAAGAAAACGTATTTTTTTGTCTATCATTCCCACCAAAGGGACACCTTCCACAAGAACCTCTAAATCTTTAGGATAACCGTCTGTCCCAAAGTCAGGTGATATTAAACCAAGATCGGAATACCTTTTAAACTCATCTATAGCGTTTCTCATACTTCTTAAAGCCTGCCTAAGCTCAGCCTCTTTTAACCTTCTGTTAGTATACTTTATAGAAGGAAGAGCTATTGAAGCTAGTATAGCAAGAATAGAGGTTACCATAACCAACTCTGCTAACGAATAACCTTTTTCTCTCATCATCCTTCACAAAAAAAGTTTACGAAAAATTTTTCATCCCATCTATCTGCCTTTACTCATAATTTTTTGTAAATGTTTCTTGAGCTTATCTTCTCTCTCGCTATTATCAAAAGGCCCCTTCACGGGTGAATCTACACGCGGGCTAAAACCTCTTAAAGACAGATTTCTCTCAGTACCTATCCACAACGGCAATAGATCCTCTTCCGTTATATCCGGTTTACGTATTATGTGGGGAGTTAATGTTAAAACCAGCTCGGTGCGTTGAGAATCTCTACGAGAGTTTGAAAATAACCTACCTAATATAGGTATCTCAGTTATCCCTGGTACACCTGTGTTAGAAAAGGTACTATCATCCCGTATAAGACCGGCCAACAAATTGGTTTCTCCGTCTTTTAGCCTTATAGTTGTCTCTATCTTTCTCGTAGATATTCTGGGCAGATTTTGACCTCCTCCCCCTTCCACAAATCCAGATATATTCGACACTTCTATCTTAACATCCAAGGTTATCTCGAAATTATGATGCACTCTAGGCGTTATATCTATTTTTATACCCACATCCTGGTACTGAAAAGAGGTTATAGGAACTATATTACCACCTACCGTCTGAGCAGTGTTAAATTGAGTAACAGGTACAGGCACCTTATCACCTATATGCAAAGTTGCCTTTTCATTCTCAGATATCCTCAACTGTGGCCTAGCAAGAACTTCAGCATTGGTATTTTGTTTAAGAAAATTGTAAATAAAACTGGGTAATGTCAAACTCCACCACTGCCTGCTTATATTAGGTATATCCGATATAGTTACAGTTCCTCCTTCCTCACCTAAGTCAAGCCCCTGAACTATAGAGTAAGACGATAAATTTACACCTAACTCTGTCAAACTTTGAGAATCTATCTGGATCAGTTCGACATCTACAACTACTTCGGCTTTCGACTTATCTATAAGACCGATAAGCCTTTCCGCTATTTTAGCCTTGTTAGCAGTATCCCTCATAGCTATAGCGTTTAAATCTTCTACAGCCACGACTTTTCTCATATCCACTAAAGTTCTAAGAAGACTTATCAAAGATTTAGCATCGGCGTTAGAAAGAAAATAAACCTGCATAACTAACGATTCATAAGCCTTCCTATTTTGAGGAGTATCCTGAGCTATAAGGATAGTGTGCTCATCTATAACTTTGTAAAAATGACCTACCGCTTGCATAAGTATCTCGAGAGCCTCTTCTGCTGTCACATCTTCCAATTCTATAGAGATCTCCTCTTCCCTTAACTCAGGATCAAATACTATATTTATACCAAACGCTTTACCAAGAGCGTTGTATATATCGAAAACAGAAACTGGTTCAGGAAATCTAAGATCTATAGGTTCAGGGGAACGTGGATCTAGAGTGGGAGGCTTAACATCTCTCAATACTCTCTTTTTTATATCTTCCAGAGTTTCTTTAGCCTCCTCGTCTCCAGAAAGAATATCTTTTACCTTCATAAACTCCGATTTAGCGTACTGATTGGTAGGATCAAGTTCCAAGGCTTTCCTAAACTCTACTAAAGCCTTTTCGTACTCTCCTACTCTTTGATATTTCTGTCCTCTGCGGAAATGAAATTGAGAAGCCTTAAATCTAACTTGACGCAAGGAAGCTCTATAACTCAAATTGTCAGGATAAGCCTTAACTAGCTCTTCATACAATACTACTGCCCTTGCGTAATCTCCACTTTGCTCTGCTAACCTAGCTTGCTTATGAATATAATGGTACCTACACCCAGTTGCAAAAAATAGAAAAACAGCTAAAAATGCAAATTTCTTCATCTATTCTCCCTCCAACCAACTATCCTCCAACAAATATCTTTCTAGTAGGTGCATTTGGGAAGTTAACAAAACCTATCTCAACCCACTCATAATCTACTCTTCTGACAATAAACTCTCTTCCAAAAGTATCCCCCTCTGGAACAATCTCCAAGGTTCCATCACCAAACTTAAAAACAGCAACCCTCTTATAATCGGGACCAAAACTTCCTAAAAACGATATACCAGATAATGAAGGCAAACGTGGACCTTCATCTTCCTTTTCTACGACTTTAGGAGGCTCAACTTTCTTAGGTTTAGGAGGAGGAGGTGGTGGTGTATCTATACGAGAGACAATCTGGCCGTACCTCCAAGGATCACGTCCTATATTCGGACTACTCTTCTTATCAACTCTAGAAAGAAGATCTAGCCTAAGCTCTACCACTTCAAGCTTATCTAGATCAACATCCACATCGTCACCTTTAGCCAAAGGTATAAGAGTAGAGGGAAGAAAATAACCCAACAAATTACCTACTTTTAAGCGGTTTCCTAAATACACAACAATTGCAAATATTAAAATAGCTGCAAGGAATTTAGTTCTTCCGCTCATATATCTTTTTTCCTCTTTTCCGCTTCAAAAAAAGTAGCAATAACCATACTTATATCCAATAAACCTCCATCCCTTTGAGATACAGCAATCTTATCTATGTAAAAGAAGTAATCGCTAACTTCTATACGAGAGACAAAGTCAAAAAGCTGCCTGTAGTTACCAACTACACCAAAAGTAAAGAATTTTCTCTCTAGAGAAAATTCTTTTATCTCTGTTTCAGGATAACTTATAGAGGAAATACTCAACCCGCTATCCCTAGCAATCTTTCTAAGTTCCCTAACAAGCTCTGTAAATCTGTCTTTCTCTTTTCCAAGAACCTCTTTGTAAAAGTAGTTAATCCCTCTCTCCGCATCTTTGGCCAAGGATAACCTCTTCTCCAGTTCCTTCCGCAATAAAGCAAGCTCTGCAGAAACTTCCCTACGGTTCTTCAACTGGGATTCTAGCGAAGCTAATCTTCCTTCTATAACAAATTTGTGAGCTCCTAGAAAAACCAGATTTACTATAACGACAATTAGAGGTATAACCCAGTATTTCCAATAAAACCTCCACTTATTTCTCACCGTCTATACCTCCTTGAGGTAACACAAAGATAGTATTCATATTAAAAACAACTCCGTCTTGCTGAGTACTCTCTCCTTGGAGTGAAGGATTAAAAAAATGGGGATCTTTATAAAGACTATCCAAAAATTTATAAAGAGATTCACTGCCTTTAGCAACACCTACCAATCCCAAAGATATTTCTTCCAGATGCTTCATTTTCGCATATTGCCTGCTGCTTTTTACTCGGGGAGAAAGAGAAACAAGTCTAACTTCTACAGGCAAAATTTCACCCAACTTGCTAAATATCGCGGTCCACTTCAAAGTTCTCTGCCTTATAAGAGAATTTATAAATTTTACCTTCTTGTTAAGCTTCTTGAGTCTCATCTTGGAGAGTCTATCCGAAAGTTCTCTAATAGTTTCTCTATCCTTTTCTATTTTATCCTTAAGGATTGCTGCTTCTTCAAATCTTTTGCTAAAACCTTCCATATATTTAAGATACAAACTCACGTTAAAGAAAGTCATTAAAAATGCTAATAGCCACAGTATCACGCTTACCCTAATCACAGGTTTTCTATTTATAAAAGGTTTCCTTGCCAGATTTATATTCATCTACTCAACCTCCAGCATAGCAGCACCCATAAGAGGTAGTAGTTCTCTGAAAGAATATTGAGCCAAAGTCTCCTGAGTTGGAGGTATTGGAAGAGGTGGTATCTCAACCTCACCTCCCAATTCTCTCTTTAAAAGCTCTCCCCACCTAGAAGATGTTTTCTGTTCTGCAACTACCAAGTTTCTTTCGGGAAGATTTATACCTAACTTCTCACGTATATAAACTGCTGTTAACCGCAAATCTCGTCTTATACTTTTCTCCTCCTCATCCAATTCCTTAACCATCTTTTTAAACCTATATATCACAGGTCTACGTTCATTAAACACCGTAAGAGTATAGTATCTCTTAGAAGCTAGAAGAAGAGAAGATACAGAAAAAGTGTCTATTATAGATTTAACTGCCCTGTAAGCGGACACAGTCTCGTTAGTTATCCAACCTACTTTAATATCGAAAGATTCCAAAAGGTTTTCCAAATCGGAAAGAAACTGTTCCGAGCAAAATCCCAGCAATAGCTTGGTTATTCCCTTATCCTCTCTTAATATCTCATAATCTATCCTAAGTTCTTCAGGTCTAACAGGTACAGATTTCTTAAGTTTCCATCTTATTACATCCAATCTAGTATCTTCATCATGGGGAAAATTTTCCACTTCTATTATAGCCAGTCTATACCAAACATCTGGCACTAACAAAACAACCGCGTCGATCTTTCCTACTCTTTCGATTAGAGAAGAGAATAACTCTCTAGCCTCTTCTTTCTTTTCCAATCTTCCACCCAAAGGCATTTTTTCAAAAAGTCTACCCTCAGGTATAGATAGGTAGTTAGATACTAAAACGAAGATACTTTCCTTCTCTCTCACAAACTTAACCGCCCCAAAGCCACTTTCGTCCACCACCACCACGTTAGGAGGTACTTTAACAGGGTAGAACCCCAAAAGTTTTCTACTCCACGAAGGTAACTTTATTGATCTCATGTAAAGTTGTAACCCCCTCAAAAAGTTTTTCCAATGCAGCTTCTCTTAAGAAAACCATACCCTCTTCTCTAGCTACCCTCTTTATCTCAGAAGCTGGCCTCTTTTCCATTATAAGTTCTTTAATACTATCAGATACATCTAAAAGCTCCGCTATAGCTAATCTTCCTCTAAATCCCGTACCATCGCATTCTATACAGCCGGAACCTTCGTAAAAAGTAAAGTCCCGGTATACAGATGGATCTAAGCCGTTTCTATCCAACTCCTCGTCACTTATTTCAACAGGAGTTTTACAATTGTCACATATCTTTCTAACCAACCTTTGAGCTAGAACACAATTAAGAGCCGAAACGAAATTGTAAAGATCTACATTCATGTTAAGAAATCTACCAATAACATCAAAAACGTTGTTGGCATGTACAGTTGTAAAAAGAAGATGCCCTGTGAGAGCAGCCTGAACGGCTATCTGAGCTGTTTCTTCATCTCTTATCTCCCCCACCATTATCTTATCTGGATCATGACGAAGTATAGCTCTAAGTCCTTTAGCAAACGTTAATCCTTTTTTCTCATTTACAGGTATCTGAGTTATACCTTTTAGTTGATATTCTACAGGGTCTTCTATAGTTATTATTTTGTCTTCAGAAGATTGAATCTCAGAAAGACAAGCGTAAAGCGTTGTAGTTTTACCAGAACCTGTAGGGCCTGTTACCAAAATCATACCGTAAGGTTCTCTTATATGTTTCCTCAACTTTTTTATAGTCTCTTCATCTATTCCCAAAACATCTAAGCTGAGTTTAGCAAACTCTTTACTCATAGATTCTTTATCGAGAATCCTTATAACGCAATCTTCTCCATGCACAGTAGGAAGTATAGAGACCCTGAAATCTATCGTTCTTTTTTTAACTCTAAGTTTGAACCTACCATCTTGGGGTATTCTCTTTTCAGCTATGTCGAGTTCAGCCATAACTTTTATCCTGCTTATTATTGTCTGATGGTGTCTTTTATCTATAGGCTCCATAGCCTGGTAAAGAGCTCCATCTATCCTGTACTTTATTATAACCTCGCTATCCCTTGTCTCTATATGTATATCGCTAGCCCTCCTCTGTATAGCGTTGAATATAACTGTATCGACTAATTTAACAATAGGGCTGGTATCTGCAGCTATTCTATCTAACGAAAGTACTTCCTCCCCTTCCTCATCCTCTTGTACAAGTTGCATTTTAAAATCTTCACTAGCCTCGTCCAAAACTCTTTGGACACTCTCAGATTTTTGCAAAATCTCTTCTATTCCACCCTTTGCTCCTACTTTAACTTCAACCGGCTCCCCAAGTACCATCTCTATCTCATCTATTTTGCCAACATCGGTAGGGTCCGCAATTACTATGTGCAACTTCCCATTTTCCCTCTTCTCAGGTATAAATGTGTAACGAAGCATAAGATCGAAAGGAATAGATCTAAAAAGATCGTTGTCTATCCTAAAGCGAGTAACGTCTACAAAGTCCAAACCGTACATAGAGGCGATTCTCTTTGCTTCCTCTGTCTCTTGCACTATCCTCAATTTTGTATGTTCCAAAATATCTTTAGATATAGACGCCTTTGTCCCTCTCTCCATATATAACCTCCTTACCTAAGATTACCTATAGCTGTAAACATAGGAACGTATATAGCTATGAGTAAAATCCCTATAATTACACCCATAATCACCAACATCAAAGGCTCTATTAAAGACAATATCCTTCTCATTCGCATTTCCACCTGCTGATCTATAAAAGTAGAGATATTATGTAGCATTTCTCCGAGGGAACCGGTAGCTTCCCCTACCCTTACCATATCTATAGCAGCCCCTTCGAACAAAGAGGTAGCTTCCAAACTCTCGTACAAAGCTTTACCTTCTTTCACCTTCTCAATAACAGGTTGTAGTTTATCCTGAATGTACCAATTGCTTAAAGAGGAAGTAGCTATTCTCAAAGATTCAACTAAAGGCAAACCACCATCCAATAAAGTAGCTAATGACCTACAATACTCCGATATAAAAAAGTCTCGGAGCATCTCACCTACTAAAGGGATCTTCAACTTATAGTAATCAACCAATCTTTTACCCCTAGGAGACCTTAGCCAGTTTCTCATAGCCAACCAGATAATAAACGCGACAAATATTATGTAAAAAATATTTCTATTGACAAAAGAGCCAGCAGCTATTATAGCTACGGTAAGCCAAGGCAACTCTACTTCCAGATCGGCAAAAAAAGCGTTAAACTTAGGAACTACGTAAACACCCATTATTACCAGCATGCCAAAAGAAAGCATTATAAGTACAATAGGATAAACTAGAGCACTAATTATTTTACTCCTAGCGTCGATAAGCAACTGGTAATAGTAGGCAAATCTCTCTATAACTCTGCTAAGCTCACCTGTTCTTTCGCCAGCCTTAAGAGTAGCAGGATAAACTCTAGGAACCACATCCCCGTGCCTCTCAAAAGCTGCTGAGAGATCCGATCCACTTTTTACATCATCGTAAACATCTTCTATAACCTGCCTAAATTCCGGATCTTCCACCCTCTCTTTTAAAATCTCTAGCGTCTGAAGCAAAGGAATACCAGCTCTCAAAAGAACAGCCAGCTCTTTATTAAAAATAAGAAACTTCTCAGGATCTACTCTTTTCCTCCTTTTTACCCCTCTGAAAAATGAAGTTAGAAAATCGAGAGAAACTCCCCTCCTTCTAATCTCAAATACGTGATAACCTTTCCTAATAAGCTCCTGCCTTAAAAGATCTTCGCTCTCACCTTCAAAATACCCTTCAACTATTTTTCCTTCTTGAGTTCCTACCCTACAGTAATACTGCATACTCCTAAAATACCATATACCTAGCTATCGGTATAGAGAAAAACTATAAGTTGATATTTGCCCCCACCGTAAGCAAGCTTTTCTGAAGGAGGCATCACCACAACAGGTACACCCAGCTCCAAAGATAGTTGACTCTTCCAAAACTTTTTCTTACCGTCTATAACCATAAAAGGCTTAAAAGTAACCTCTTTCCTAATCCTATTTACGAAGGGAGTAAAGTCCACCGAATAGTTTCCCAAAACGATAAACTCTTTTCTATTGTGCCGCACAAAAATCTCAGCGTAAGCCTTAAGAAAGTAATGCTTGAATGACAGAATAGAAGTAAGCTTATCTACTACAGCTTTTGGTAAAGAAGTAGGTAGTTTATCTAACACATCAGACTCTACACTTTTATACGCCTCAAGAAGCCACAATTGTATCTTAGCTACCTTTTTACGTCCCTTAACTCTTATCTCCGCTTTTTTAACGTTTTTCTCATCGTCACTTACCACAATTCTACCCGTACTAGGATACACAACTATCTTTCCTTTAGAAGAAAGAATAGGTACAAGCATATCTACTGTTTCCCCTATCTTCGTTTTATCAACTTTAAACACTATCTCTTTGTAAAAATAGTGATCTGCAGCTAATGAATTCAGAGGAAAAAACAGTAAAAATATGTAAAATAAAACCATTCAGAAATTATCCTCATGGAAAAGAACAAATCTAACTTGTTCTTCTACTATTTCTATCGCTTTAAAGTTCTTCCTTCTATCAAAACTATCTATTCTGTTTACCGACATAATATCAGCTCTACTGATAGTTGGAGATATAGCTGGTGAGGGTAGAAGAAACGTCATATAAACCAAAAGAGCTATTACAATAACAGCGAACCTAATTTTCCTTACTTCCTTAAAATCCACCTTACTACCACGCCATCTATATACCATCTCTTCACTTACGTCTGGTAGAGTATCATCGGACAACAAGAAAAGCATAATAGGATCGAATGAAGAAACGTCCAACTTGCAGCTACTACACACCTTTAAATGTTGCAGATATTTTCTCCACTCCTCTCCTTCCAAAGAGCCGTTCAAATGATCCTCTACAATCTTTTTCCAGTTGTAGCAACTCATTTTTCCTCCCTGGAAGGCAAGTATTCGGGATAGAGCTCTTCTATCTTTTTTCTTAAAATCTTGCGTGCGCTGAAGATATGATTTCTTACTGTAGATTCACTACATCCCAGAATAGAAGCTACTTCAGAAGATGGCAAACATTCAACTTCTCTCAACACAAAAGCTATTTTCTGCCTATGACTTAGATATTCGGAGAGCTTTTCAAATATTTTAAAAACTTCTTTCTCTTTTAAATTATTTATGTATCTCTCTTCATCAGCGACGAGCCGTAGATTAGATATCCTTTCTATTGACACTTTTTCTCTCTTCTTTCTCAGAAAATCTATAGCAATATTGGTTGCTATCCTATATAGCCACGTATTGAACGAATAAGAACTGTTGTAAGTATCTCTATGCTGCCAAACCTTCATAAATGTCATCTGGACAATATCCTTAGCTTCTTCTTGATCACCTACTATCTTGTATATGGTTCTAAAAAGTGAATTGCTCTTCCTCCTAACAATCTCTTCAAACGCCGCTTCATCACCGCCTTTAGCCTTTTCAAAAAGATCTTCACACCTACTTTCTTCTATATAACATCCTAATCTCTTTAGTTTCACTATAACAAGACCCCCATTAGATAATTACGCTCATTATTAATAATATGTCCAAAATTAATAATATATTCAAATTTGTATTATCATTTCTTCAATCATGATTATTATCTACCAAATAATACTTATAGCTGTAGCATTACCTGCTACATTTCTATGGGCAATTCTAAAACCCGGCTCCAGAATAGGATGGTTCACGAAAAAGCTATTTCCGAAACATATACCTAAGGAAGTTAAGACAATAATCCACGGTGCTTCAGTTGGAGAAATAAATTCAGCAAAACCGATAGTAGATTGCATGGATAAAGACACCCTAATCATCACATCTACAACAAAAAGTGGATGTGAGAGGGCTAAGAGTATATTTCCACACCTTAAAGTTCAACTGCTACCATTCGACATATTCACGAGTGTTAACAAATTTCTAAAGAACAAACAAACCACAAATCTGATACTTATAGAAGGAGATATATGGCCATTTCTGGTAAGAAAAATAAAAAGGAAAAAAGGCAAAATAGCGGTAGTAAACGCAAGAATAACTCCAAAAGCATTCAACTTGGCTAGAATGTCAAGGTTCTACATAAAAACTCTCTTGGAAATAGACCTTTTTCTTTGTCAAAACAAAAATAGCAAACATCTATTTGAAAAGCTAGGCATTCCAGAAAAAAAACTGAGAGTAACGGGAAATATTAAATTTGATATTTCTATAGCATCCCCTACAAAAGATCTTGTTGACTGGGTAAATATCCATAAAAAAGGAAGAAAAGTAGTAGTAGCAGGATCTCTTATAGGAGAAGAGATAAAAAGAGTAATAAAAATAGCACAAAAGATAAAAAGTAAAGCTCTTATTGTAATAGCACCGAGAAAACCTGAAGAGTTTATTTTTTCTGAAAATTTAGCAAAAAAGGAGGGTATAAAGTACTCTACTAGAAACCAAAAAAAAGATGCCGACCTTCTTATTCTAAACTCTATAGGAGAGCTTCCAAGCCTCTACAAACTAGGAGACATAGCTATTATAGGGGGTTCATTTATAAAGAAAGGAGGGCATAACCCGATAGAACCGTCTTTATGGAAAAAACCTATAATAGTAGGTCAACATATGAACAACTTCCCAGATATAGAAAAAGAATTTGATAGGGCTCAAGCGTGGTTAAGGAGCTCTTTTGATTCTCTAGAACACTCCATAAACCTCCTCCTAGAAGATGACAAGTTAGCCAACAAAATAGGAGCAAAAGCCTACGAAATAGTGAAGCAAAATAAAGGAGCTGTAATAAAAACAATAAATATTTTAAAAGAGGAATGGTCATAATAAGCGTAGGAAATATACACTTTGGAGGAACAGGCAAAACTCCATTCGTTATTTTTCTCTCAAAAATATTATTGGACAAAAGATACTCAGTAGCAGTAATTCTTAGGGGATACAAAAGAAGTTCTAAAGGGATGTTAACAGTAGAAGTTGGAAAAGACGGCTGGAAAAAGTTCGGCGATGAAGCCTACATGATAGCTAAAGAACTAAAATCAGCTAAAGTCATAGTAGCAGAGAAAAGAGAAGAAGCGATTAGAAAATTAGAAGAAACAGAAGATCCACCTGAAATAATAATATTAGACGACGCATTAACGCACCCTGTTAAAAGGGATATAGATATAGTTCTTTTCCCTTATCACAATCCAATACCTCTAATAAGAAGGGCTTCACTAAAAACTCTCAAAAATATAGATATAGCTCTTATAACAACAATAGATTTAGATATAAAAAAAATAAAATACGCAGCAAAACTCATAAAAAAAGCAAATGCTAAGGTAACCGTTGGAACTGTAATTGGTTTTCATGAAGGAACAAATACTATTTCTAAAAAAATAGAAGAAGCAAAAACTG
>JALWYX010000054.1:6053-13840 GCA_027078415.1 Thermoanaerobaculia bacterium | reverse complement strand
CAGTATCAATATGGATGAAGGAAGAACGTGAATATAGAGACAGAAAGTTAATACGTTTTCTGGAGATAATCGACAATTATATCAACATCTTTTTTAACAAACTTACTACATCAAAACTAAACCCTCTTTATAGAACAGGTGAGTTGTTGATAGCACTTATCGTTATTCTCTCTATAACTGGTATTATTCTGCTTCTTTTCTATCGTCCAGGAATTGCTAAAGCATTTGATTCTGTGTCTTTTATACACAATAGTTCCGTTTTAGGAACTTTACGTAAAATTCACATAATTTCGGGACAAGCTTTATTACTCGTTTCACTGTTACATGCCTTGCGTTACCTTATCTTAGACAGAGCTTACGGTGCCAGATTTTTTACCTGGTTAACTGGATGGCCACTATTTTTCATAATATGGGTAACTGGAATCATAGGATATTGGCTTGTTTGGAACCAAAAATCCCAAACAATAACAGATCACCTTCTTTATCTACTAGGTCCTAAAATAGCTAGTTCCTTTTTAACAAATAACGCTGACAGCCAAACATTTGCATTTTTTGTCATACTTTTGTTCATTCATGCATTTGTACCTATCGTTCTTCTCTTTGGTCTATTTATTCATCAGCTACGTTTATCACGCGCCACTCTTTTACCTTCTCCATACTTTTTCGGGGCAATCTTTACTGCCGTTACGCTTATAGCAGTTTTTTCCACTAAGTATACTGTAGGAGAAAAAGCTGATTTTCACTCGGTGGTAGAGTTTATAAACGCAGATATATTTTTAAGTTATATACCCCTCTTAAATAACAAGTACTTAGGTATAGCTGTTGTTGTAGCATTTATTATTTTAATTTTGATTCCACGTTTGTATCCTCTTACTCCCGAAGGGGTTGCGCGAGTTTTGACAAACTGCACCGGATGTTCTATATGTTTTCAAGAATGTCCTTTCGAAGCAATTCAAATGATTCCTACAAACTCAAACAAGGTAGGCAAAATAGCACAAGTGAACTCTAACTTATGTGTAACTTGCGGTATATGTGTAGGATCATGTGGGTTTTACGCTATTGAACTCGAAGGACAACCGATAGATGAATTACGAAGAAGTATTCGAGTATCTTTAAAAGACACTCTCCGCATAATTTACACATGTCAAAGAATAGCGTTTCATAATCTAGGAATACAAAAGTTTGATACACGAAGGCCAATAATAAAAAACGACAACACAGTAACAGTTGTACTACCCTGTGTAGGATCTATACATCCCAATTGGCTTGAAGAGGATATAGAAGTTGGCGCTAAAAAAATAGATATAATAAGCTGTCCCGATAAAGATTGCAGATTTAGAGAAGGAGTTAAATGGTTTCGAAACAAACTGAAGAAAAGAGCTTCAAAACTTACAACAGAATGTCTCCATAACACTTATATACCAGGCTACGGTACAGAGAAAAAATATTCTAAATATCTGTTTGCTAGAGCAACTGTAGCTATAGGAATAATATTCTTTGCTTCAACATTTAACTACCCTTTGAGAACGGAAAAAGGAGCAGTAGGCCTAAGGATAGTAGCAAGACACTTAACCAGACCGAAAACTGTAAAAGTAGAAAAATTAGATAACATAGAAGGCAAAGTTGTTACAGGAACTTTAACACCACGATTAAACGTATTATCCAGATATCCTTTAACACTTAAGGTAGTTGTAGATGGAAAAACTGTGTTACTTAAAACGTACGATCCTTCTGGTATAAAAGATGAGGGGGTAACTTTCGTTTCTGAGAAGATCCTGTTACCCAAAATACAACGTGTTTCGATCTTTATAAAAGATGGGCCAGGGAATTTTAGAGAAGCTTTCAATGCTGATTTGTATCTGAAAACAGGAGAAGTTGTGATAATACGTAAAGATCAACACGATTGGATGTTCAGGATAGAATAATTAGCACTTCAACACTATATACTCAAATTAGGTTAGAATGAATTAAAAATTAAGTTTTAAAATGTTTAACGCGTGTAGAATAAGTGTATACCTATTATCTTTCCAAATATTACTGATAAATTCTTGTTCAAGGACATCAACAAATTATAATGTTTGTAGTCCAAAAATAGTTGATAACAAGTGGATTATTCGCATAGGTATTCCTCAAAAAATAGTAACAGATGATATCAACAAGCTTCATCATCTAATAACGTATCAAAGCTTAGCGAACGTGTATGAACCTTTATTAATAACTACTTCCAATATGGAATATATACCTGTTATTACTAAATATTGGGAATTTATAGATGATAGGACTATTAGTTTTTCTCTAAGGGAAAATATCTATCTTCACAATGGAAAACCGTTAACAGGACAAATATTGAAAAACAATTACGTTAGATATCTAACACCACCCGTAGATAACAGCATAGTTATAGATCCATTCCTCATTTCTAACTTGGACGATATAACAGTAGAAGACAACGTTCTCACTGTAAAATTAAAACAGGGTGACTATTATGCTCTTGTAAGAATATCAAACCTTTCATTAGTAGTAGAACAAAACGGAAAAAAAATAGGTACAGGTCCCTATTTTATAAAAGAATATCTACCAGAAAAACTTAAATTAGCAAAATTCACAAATCATTGGTCCAGTAGCAGTAGTTCTTTTTTCACCATGCCCGACGAAATAGAGTTTATATATTTTCCCGATCTAGACTCTATGGAAAAAGCGTTTCGCAGATGTGAACTAGATTTTTTACATCTAATACCCGCACAGTTATTTACCAGGTTGTCTAACAACAAAAATTACGTAGCAAATAAACACATAAGTTTAGGTGTCTATTTTCTGCGCTTAGAAGATCAAGTAAAACCGTTGGACATAAAAGAAGTTAGAGAAGCTATAGAGCTAGCTATCGATAAAAATCGTATAGTTACTGAAATAGCGTTAGGTTACGGCATTCCTGCAAATCAGATCTTCCCACCGACTGTAGTAGGATTTAACCCTGATCTTCCTCCGTCCAAATACGATCCTCTCAAAGCAAAAGAATTATTAGAACAAGCTGGATATAAAAACGGTTTTTCTTTAGATATATACTCCTTACCCGATAAGCATATAGAGCCACTTGTAGAAATGCTTAGGAAAATAGGTATAAAACTAACTCCAAAATTTTACTCTATGACCAAGTTGTCATCTATAGAACCAGACAAAGTAGGTGTATATTACGGAGGATTTTGGTTTATAAATCAGATATCTATGTGGAACTGCTGTGTTAGAACGGAAGATCTACACGCTTTAGACATAGACACACACAGAATGAGCGAGACAATACATTTGTTAGAACAGCTTCGACTTGCCCAAACAGTATCTGATATGAAAAAAGTTTTCTTTGATTTAGCTAATATATTAAACGAAGAAAAGTTTGTAATACCTCTGTATTATCCTTATTACCTATCGGTTCATCACAACTACCTGGAATGGAACTTCAACCCTATGAGCGGTAGTTCTCCACTAGAAGGAAAATTGTTCAAGCTTAAAGTAGACATAAAAGATCCTCGCTTTTATAACGATAACCAACAGTAAGATTATTGTCACTCACCCTGCAGAAACTCTACCCTTGGGAAAGTGACATCCTATAGGGCTCTTACTGGTAAAGTACCAGTTTGAAAAGTTCATACCTCAATTTATATATAACTATATCGCTCAACACGTTCATTAAAAGTGTCACTTTTTATAAAGATGAAACAAGAACATTTCCTATTTCTACAGTTACCACATATATTCGGTGTACCGTGTTGCAATAACGGTTTTAAATAAATACTCTTTATAATAACGTTCAAAAAACATAGCAATCTGTCTATTTGTATTAATACAAGGAGTAAAAGTTCTACTGTAGTAGGACAATTTACTTACAACTTCATTTTCCAGATCATTTACAATCGTATATATGAAATTAACTATAATCCTACCTGCCATAGGAAAGGAAGAAGGAAAAAAGTATATGCGCACATGGAAGCTTGAGCCTCTTATAGCCCCTATACTTAGCGCACTTACACCTCCCGAGGTAGATAGAGAATTTTTTGATGATCGTATAGAACTAATAAACTACGATACTGCAACAGATCTAGTAGCGATAAGTATAGAAACTTACAATGCGCGTCGTGGGTATAAGATAGCGGAAAAGTTTAGAGAACGAGGAGTTCCAGTTGTTATCGGTGGTATACATGCTACTCTTATGCCTGAAGAAGCGATCAATTTTGCCGATTCAGTTGTTATAGGAAATGCAGATGGGGTATGGTTGGATGTTATAAAAGATGCAAAATCAAATAAACTTAAAAAATTTTATTACGGTACAAAATACGCTTCTAAAGTTGAACCAGATAGAGAAATATTAAGTGGCAAACGATATTTACCGATCAAACTGGTAGAAACTGGGAAAGGTTGCATATTTAAGTGCAAGTTTTGCACAACAGCTTCCCTCTATACGGGCGGTTATCACGTTAGAGCTATAGATAAAATAATAGAAGATATAGTTTACACAAACTCAAGATATATTCTTTTCGCTGACGAAAATATAGCCTCAAACCTAAAATGGTTTAAAACCCTTCTTAGAGAATTAAAAGGGTGTAATATCAGGTGGTTTGGTCAAGGCTCACTAACTATGGCAAGAGATCCGGAATTTTTAAAACTTATCTACGATAGTGGAGGAAGATTAATACTAGTTGGCTTTGAATCGTTAAATCCTAGATCGTTAAAAGTTATGAATAAACAATGGATTACTAAAATTGGTAATCTAGATGAGCTAGTAAAAAGAATACATGATGCAGGGATTAACATATATGCATCATTTATATTTGGTTTAGCAGACGACGATGAAGAAACTTTCAAATACACTTTAGAATTCGCGTTGAAACACTCATTTTTCTATGCAGCTTTTAACCATTTTCAACCCTATCCAGGAACTCCTATCTATAACGATCTTCTGCAATCGGGAAGATTGCTATCACCTAAATGGTGGCTGGAAGAATATAGATACGGCGAAGTAAACTTTGTTCCGAAAAAAATAACACCTGAACAGTTGTACATATTATGTCAATCGATAAGAAAAGAGTATTTTCGATATTCAAACGTTTTAAAACGTTTAAAGGAAACGGTAAAAAGAAATCACGAACTCGAATTTATAGCAAATTACATCTTACTCAATGTGAATCAATATTACGAGATAGAGCGTAGAAACTCTATAAGATTAGCTTCCTATTTAGATGAACTACCTAAATAGGGAATCTTATACAGTTTCACCTTTTTCGCGCTAATTTAGAAGCTGAAAACCTTATAAAACTTTCTTATTTTAATGCTTGCAACCTGCGTTGTAATCCTTCACAAAGAAATAACACTTTTACAAAAAACAAGCACCCCTATGAGATAGCGAAAACAACATTTTTTCACGTGTATACTAACTAAAAACTTAATAAACCGAAGAAATAAAATCTGCGATCGTTGTACAAACAAACTTCATTTTTGATAGCGTTTAAGTATCTACAAATAGATTGTTATATAGTATGCAAACATTTTACTCTCTTAAAAATTGTGAGCATATCCAGGGAAAAAGTTATCAAAAACTTATTTTCGTAATTACCTTTCACACCGCTCCATCTTTTAAACTACAGCTGTAAGCATATTTTTCAGAGCATTACATAACGGAGTATCTTAACTTTTTTATCCCAAGGTGAACATTTCTAGAGAATTCCAAAAGCTCAGGTGGGATACGTTGTTTATTTACAGTTATAATCCATTCTTTCTTTTGAGGATCGTACACAAAATCTAAATATTTAATAGTTGATTCTAAAGGTATCGGTTTAGTTTTCGTTTTGTTTCTATCAGTTATAGCTACCAGATACGCATCCCTATCCACCTCTACCACCTCAACGGTAGGATCTAAGAAATGAGCAATCTCTTTAAATATGTAGGTCAATGAACCAAAAGTTGAAATATTTACATTTTTCCTCTCCTTAGTTAATGACAAGTAGAATAGGTGTTTTGTTGAAGGATTTCTTTTAAAAGAGATCTTTACTTCTATTGCTAAATCTGGATCCTGTTTACTTATATAGCTTAGGAGCTTAAAAAGTGCTATCGAGTTAGAGCTGGCGGTAAACAACGATGAGAAAGTATTTTTAGTAAGAGCTAGTAATGCAAAAAAGCAACAACCGCCTATTACAAGAATGGAGAAAAAACATCCTACAAGAGTGCGCACAGGAAAATTATACCTAAAACCCTCCCTCCTTCTTAAAGAAATAAAACTAAGAGTTACAATTGCTTAGTACGGTACTTTTACTAGTAAACTCTCATTTTTCTACCTCCTTAAGTTTCCATAGATAAAAGAGTATAGGTATAACAATCAATTCGCCTATATAAGAAGTAATAGCACCTCCTAGCATAGGAGCTGCTATACGTTTCATCACGTCACTACCTATACCAGTTTCGAAAAATATAGGTAGAAGAGAAACTATTACTGTTAAAACTGTCATAGTTTTAGGCCTTATTCTACCTGCAGCACCGTGTAGTATAGCTTCTAGAAGTTCTTTTTGATATTTTTTCCCTTTTTGCTCAAATTCTTTATAACTAGTATCCAGATATAAAACCATTATTATTCCTGTTTCAGCTGCTAGACCTGCAAGTGCTATAAAACCAACCATAACAGCTGTAGAGTAGTTGAATTCTAAAATATACAACAACCATACAGATCCTATTAGAGCGAAGGGAATTGCTAAGAGTACCATCAAGGTTTTAGCTAGTGAGTGAAAATGGAACACAAGTATAGCGATGATTATGATAAGAGTAGCAGGTATTATAATTTTCAAACTCTCTGCAACTCTTTCTATCATTTCATATTGTCCTGACCACTTAATAGAGTATCCGACGGGAAGTTGGAGATTCTTCTCCACATATTCTTTAGCTTTTTTTACCCATCCTCCTACGTCTTCGGTTAGGAGATCTACATAAACGAAAGCGCTTCTTTTAGCATCTTCAGATTTTATAACTAGTGGTCCTTCTACAAGTTCAAAGTCAACTAACTGGCTAAGAGGAATTTGAAATCCCAAAGGTGTTTTCACCAGAACACTTTTTATATCTGGTATATCGTCTCTCAACTCTCTCATATATCTAAGAGCCAATGGATATCTTGCCAATCCATCCAATATAGTGGAAAGTCTCTCTGTACCTACAGCTGCTCTTACATGGTTTTCCACATCTTCTATTTTTAAGTTAAATCTTGCCAGAGCACTTCTGTTGATATTTATATTCAAGTAGGTGCCTCCCTGTATTCTATCCGCCACTACAGAAGAAACACCGGGAAAATTTTGTAATAGCTTTTCTATATCCACAGCAATTTTTTCCAAAGTGTGCAGATCGTAACCTGTAACTTTTATACCTACAGGTGTTTTTATACCTGTAGATAACATATCTATTCTAGTACGTATAGGATATGTCCAAGCATCGACCAACCCTGGAACAGATACAGTTTTATCTAATTCTCTAATCAACTTTTTCGGTGTCATTCCATCCCGCCATTGTTCTCTATCTTTCAATACGATAGTTGTTTCTATCATAGACAAAGGTGCTGGATCTGTAGCGGTTTCAGCTCTTCCAATCTTACCCAAGACCGCTTCAACTTCTGGAACAGTCTTTATAAGTTTATCCGTTATTTGAAGAATTTCCCGTGCCTTAGTTATAGAAATACCTGGGAAAGTAGTTGGCATGTAAAGCAGATCTCCTTCCCACAGAGGAGGCATAAACTCCGATCCTAACTTGCTCCAGGGATAGAT
>JALWYX010000054.1:0-6043 GCA_027078415.1 Thermoanaerobaculia bacterium | reverse complement strand
AGTTAGAAGTAGAGCTATAACTAGAGTCAAAACTGTCAAATACCGTTTTGAGAGGATAACACGTAATACTTTCTCATAAATAGTAATTAAAAATTTAGATATAGGATTCTTTTCTTCAGGGATTATCTTACCCCTTACAAAGTAATACATTAGTACCGGTATAAGGGTTACAGCAACTATAGAAGCTGCTGCTACAGAATAAGTTTTAGTAAATGCAAGAGGAGAGAATAGCCTTCCTTCCTCTCCACGTAAAGCGAAAATAGGAAGAAATGAAACGGTTATTATAACAAGAGAAAAGAATATTGAAGGTCCTACTTCTACGCTGGAAAGTTTTACAAGTTCAAGGAAAGAAATATCTTTCTTGTCTTCCAGGTGTTTATGCAGATTTTCTACCATAACTATAGCAGCGTCTATAAGTACCCCTATAGATATAGCTATACCTCCAAGAGACATAATGTTAGCTCCAATACCTTGAAAATTCATGATGATAAACGACATAAGTACGGAAAGGGGGATAGATATTATTGCTACCAAAGCAGACTTAAAGTGTAGAAGAAAAAGGAAACATATAATAGCAACTATTATAGATTCCTTTACTAACGTTCTATTAAGAGTATCAACAGCTTTTTTTATAATTTTCGTTCTATCGTAAACTATTTCAAGTTCAACGCCATCTGGAAGACTGTTTTTTAGAGCTTCTATTCTTTTCTTTACTCGCTCTAGAGTAGCGTACACATCGGCACCAGTTCTAGTTACCACTATCCCTGCGACTGTTTCCCCTTCTCCGTTCCACTCAGCTAGTCCTCTTCTACGTTCTGCACCTATAGAAACAGCGGCTACATCTTTTACTCTGACAGGTACACCGTTGTAAGAAGCTTTTACCACTACATTTTCGATCTGATCCAAAGAAGTTATATACCCTTTACTCCTTAAAACCCATTCTCTTTCTGAATCTTCTACCAATCCGCCTCCGGCTTCGCTATTTGAACGTTTCAAAGCGCTCCTTAGCATATCTAGAGTAACTCCATAAGCACGTAACCTGATAGGGTCAGCTTCCACTCTAAACTCTTTTACAAATCCTCCAACAGACGCAACCTCAGCTACACCTTCGACAGACATAAGTTCATATTTGAGAAACCAATCCTGTATAGAGCGTAGCTCCCCGAGATCGTGCCTATCTGAATTGATAACGTACATAAGTGACCAGCCTACACCTGTAGCATCGGGTCCTAGAAGTGGGATAACGCCAGGAGGTAACTTGCCACGTAGTTCAGAAAGATACTCTGTAACCCTTGATCTGGCCCAGTAAGGGTCTGTACCATCTTCAAATATTACGTAACAGAGGGAAAATTCGAAAAATGAATAACATCTTACCGCTTGCGTTCTAGGGACAGCGAGCATAGTAGCAGCTATAGGATAGGTAACCTGTTCATCTATAACTGTAGGAGCCTGGCCAGGGAATTTAGAGTATATGATAACCTGTACATCTGAAACATCCGGTATAGCATCAAGCTCTATATTATTTATAGCGTTTATACCTAAAAATACTAGAAAGGAATAAAACAAAATAATCAATAACCTATTATCCAATGAATAGTAAATTATCTTTTTTATCATTACCCTTACCTCCCTAGTGACTCTGATGAGCAGATCCCATAAACGCTTTACGTAAGTTAGCCTCTGTATCTATCAAGAATTGAGAGTTAATAACGACTTTTTCACCATCTTCAACACCTGAGATCACCTGGTAATAGTTGTCATTTTCTTTACCGAGTTCAACCTCTCTTACAGCAAATGTTCCCTTATCTACTTCAACTACCACTACATCTCTTTTACCCGTCCTAAGAACCGCTGTTTTAGGAACCACTAAAGAGTTCTTTTCGATAAAATCTTCAAATTTTACAGATACAAACATACCAACTTTTAATTTCTCAGAGCTATTATTAACTTCTAGAAACACAGGAAGGGTCCGTGTTTTAGGATCTATATCTGGTGATATGTACACAACTTTGCTATCAAACTGTTCACCGGGGAAATAACTAACCTCAACAGTAGCTCGTGAACCTATTTCCACAAACATTATCTGTTCTTCAAAAAGATCTATTCTAACCAAAAGTGTTGATATATCCGCTATATGCATAAGGTCATAACCAGGTTTTACAGCCATACCCACATTTCCAGGGGATAATTTCATAACGACACCGCTAGCAGGTGCACGCAAAGGCATAGATTCTTTAGTTTTTAGGTTTTTTTCTACAAAAGAGATATCTATCTCATCTATGCCTAGGAACCTCAACTTGTCCCTAGCACTACGCACCATAGAACGAGCTATGTCACGTTGAGCTTCAGAAGAAGTGTTCAACTTGTGCAAATACTTCAAAGCTAGAATAAGATCTTCCTGAGCTGCTACAACTTCAGGCGAATAGATCTCGAATAACACCTCTCCTTTTTTTACTTTTTCACCTACAGAAGAAATATAAGATCTTTCTATCCAACCAGAGTAACGCGGTGTTACAGATACCATACGTTTTTGGTCGTAGGTAAGAAAACCAACAGCTATAACTGGAATAACTAAATCCTTTCTCTCAACGGTTGTAGTAACCACATTCATAAGTTGCACAACTGAAGGATCTATTTTTATATGATCGCCACTAGCTGCTTTATCAGCTGTATCTTCCAACGGTACTAGATCCATACCGCATATAGGGCAAGTGCCGGGTTTATCGCTCCTTATATTAGGATGCATAGGACAGGTATAAACAGTCCCAGAAGAAGAATCTGAATTGTGCTCGAGAGAAGAATGTTCCTCTTCCTTTTTTTCAGACTCAGGGTTCAAAGGTACCAAGTCCATACCGCATATAGGGCATGTACCAGGTTGATCACTCTTTACATTAGGATGCATAGGACAAACATATATAGAATTCGTGGTATCCTCTTTAGCTACGCTACTTGCTACTTGCACTAGTAATAAAACAACCAATATAGCAATAAATAAACCGCCTATAACTTTTTTCATACCTACATCCTCCTTTGATAGGAATACGCTTTTATAAAATCCAATTCATTTAGATAGAGAGTGTACTGTTCTTGTAGCTGTATCATTCTTATTCTAAGAGAGAAAAAAAGGTGCACAGCGTCCAAAACATCTAAAATAACCGCTTTCCCCTGAGTATAATCTTTCGTTGTTGTCTCAAGAGTTTGTTGCGCTTGAGTAAATAAGACTTCTTTTACAAGCTTCCATTCTGAAAAAAGATTAGGAATTGAGCTAGAGATAGAGAATATTCTTTCCTGAAAAGTTTGAATAATCTCCTCGATCTCTTTATCCAACGCATCTAGAGCTAAATCAACTTCTGTTAGTTTAAAATCTACCCTTTTTTTGTTAGGAATATTAAAACGAACAAATAACGACAAGCTATCATCAGCATCATCTTGGAAAAAAGGGATATCGATACTCCTACCTTCATAAGGTACAATCAAAGAATAGTTAACTCCCAATGAAAACAACGGACGTTTTTCTAAGGCAATATATTTCTTCCGGTATTCAAGCATTTCCTTCTTCTTTTCCAGTTCCTTTATCGAAGGAAACTGCTGTAGCAGAAAATCTTCCGCCTTCACAGATAACTTTTCAGGTACTGAGAGTAAAATTACGGGCACTTCTTGAATCTCGTATCCCGCTAAAGCTTCTAATAACCCTTCAACCGCCTTTATTTTTCTATCTATGTTAGTTATCTGTGTCTCTATCTCTGTTATAACTGTGTTTATTCTCACAAAAGCTCGCTGAGAAACTTTGTTTTGATTGTACAACGCTTGTACTATATCTCTATGGAAAATATAGTGCTCTCTCTGTTCCTCAAGCACCTTTTTTATAGCTTTCAGAGCAGAAAACTTAATTAGATAATCTATAACTTCCTTTCTAAGTAGAAGCTTAGTAGCGCGAGCCTTTTCCAACAAGCTTTCAGAAGAAGCAACTTTCTCCAAAAATCTAGCTTCCAACTGTTCCTTCCAAAACAGCGTACGTTGGAAACCTGCTTGGAAATACATAGCACCTACCCTGGTCTGGATAGGAAAAGGTAAAACAGATAAATTAATCACAGGGTCAGGTTGTAATTTTAAATACTCACCTTTTTCTAGTTCAGCTTCAGCGCGTAACTTTAACGCTGCTGTAGCATAATCGTTATTTACCAAGCTATTAACAAAACTCTCCACATCTTCACCCAACTTTAGAAACTGCGCCTCAGCAGAAAAATGAACCAATAGAATAGATAGAAGAAATAGAGCTACTTTCATCTCACAAACTCCTTTCGTACAACAGTGTGTTAAAAGTGGGAAAGAGCTAAACGACTATAAACGAAGACTTTTTAAGAAATAAACAGAACTAAAGTAGTAAAAACGTGTAGCATCGAGAGTGGTAACGATCTTCTGAGGTAAATTACAAGGATAATAATCGAAGGAAGAGATAAGAAATAAAGATTTTGAAAAATTTAAATCGTTTATTTTGTCTACAAAGGCTTTATCTTTTGGATGGTTTACTAGACAACAGCTATCATCAATAAAACATCCACTACACTCGCCGCAAAAACCGGCAAACAAAATACCGCTTATAAAAACAACAAGTAAAACCGCAAAAAACCGTTTGGAGAAATTCATCCTACCCTAAAAATCTATTATACAGTAATCAAAGAAATAGGCAAATTTTCTCCACGCAGCTGTAAAATCATATCCACCTTAAATTTAATCACCAACACCATGTTAAAAATCCTAAGATAAGGCAATATGTAAAAGCTCTAGTTATATAACCTTGGAACAATAGTCACTTCTACAAAAAGAAAACAAAATAATTTTTATATTGACTTTTTTTTTTTTTGCAATACTTCCTCCAGGTAGCGCTACCGGATAAAAAAGGAAACACAAAAGGAGGTAGAGGGTTATGAGAAGGAGTATCTTGATTGTCGTTACTTTTGGGTTTTTCTATTTACTTTACACACCAAATGTTGCTAATTCAGCTGTTGCATGCGTTACTTGTGAACAGCAACCGTACGGTATTGCTGGAGATCTAGAGATTTCGGTCTGTAAACTAGATTCGAATTCACGGTACGCTAAATGCAAAAAAGTTGACCAATTTGGATGTGATGGTGCTACAGGTGTATGTAATAATCCTTTTGGTAGTATAAACCAAGAGTGTAGAACTTGCTATACCTGTCCACCTTCCTGCAGTGGATGTGTATGCCCCACCTTTGTTATTATAACTCCTACAGGTGCAGAAAGATCTTGCTCTCAGGACATCTTTATTAATTCCGTAGAATGAAGGAGTAATCTATGTGGAGGGGTATCTTACTTTTTCTCTACTCTATTCCAGTTTTAGCTAAAACAGGAGTTATAAAAGTCACCTTCCCTGCCAATATAAAAGGAGAAATCTTTGTAAGTTTTGTAAGTATGAAAAGTGGAAAGATATTATTCTCCAAGACAGTAAGAACCTTAGAACCTTTAACTGTGCAGTTACCTACCGAAACTGTTTGGTTTGTTTGTAGTACAAGTGACAAAATAGGATTTTATCCTGTTTTCTATAGTACAACACCTGTAAAAGACACAACCAAAACTATGCAATGCAAACTTACCGATACGGTAGAGGTTAAGGGAAAAGTGGTAGACAAAAGGCGTGGTACTCCTATACCGGGGGCTAAGGTGGGTCTAAGTTCCCTTTTCATAGATACCCCTCCAAACTCTCTATATAGAAAAGCCCTCGAGAAATCGGGATTTATTAAAGAGTATATATCTATCACAGATAGAAAGGGAAACTTTAAAGTAAAACTACCTGCTGATAAAGTACCTATGGCTATAGAAGCTGAAGGATTGGGAAAAGAGATAGCGGTTTTTGATCTAAAAGGTAAAGAAAATCAAAGTATCGTTGATATAGGTACTATTGAGTTTACTAGAGAATCATCTATAACTGTTTATGTTATAGGAGAAAATGATCCTCCAGATTTTGTAAAAGTGAAATTAAAACCTTTCTATATAGAAGGTAACAAAGCTATAGACCCTAAAG
>JALWYX010000053.1:28922-45987 GCA_027078415.1 Thermoanaerobaculia bacterium | reverse complement strand
ATAATTACCCATATATTGAATGGCTTCTAGAGAGGGTTCGTTTCGATTTGGGTGCAGATTTAGAAAAGGTCTCTGCTGAAGAATTTGTATTTGAGGAGCCTTGTGGTGAAGCTTCATTGTTGGTAGTTGATGGTTTTTATAAAATTCTTAGTTATATTTTGTCGGCAGCCGACGTAGAGATTTTTTTGGGAACAGAGGTGTCTGTTGTGGACTTTTCTGGAGATCTGGTTGTGTTGGGCACAGCTGATGGTAGGTCGTTTTTGGCTAAGAAGGTGGTATTGGCAGTTCCTCCTGCAATTTTGGGTACTTTAGAGTTTTCTCCTTCTTTGCCCAGCTACAAGCGTAAGGCTCTGGAAGGTGTAGGTAGTGGGCTTTTAAATAAGGTTGTACTTCATTTTAATAGAGTCTTTTGGAGAAACGATAAGCCTATAATAGGTGTTATAGAAGAAGCTGGTAAAGGATTTTCAGTTTTTTTGGATTATAGCTATATTAAAGGTATCCCGGTTTTGGTAGGTTTATGTGTAGGTAAACCAGCTTGGCAAATGGAAACGAAAACAGATAAAGAGATAATATCAGAGATTTTAGGGGTTCTACGTAAAGTCACCGGTTTTGTGCCACCTGAACCTTCTAATTTCTTTATTACCAGATGGGGAAGCGATAGGTTTTCATTAGGAGCTTTTCCTTATATAAAAGTTGGATACGGCTTAAATATAGTGGATTCGTTAGCTAGCAATATTGATGGTAGAATCTACTTTGCAGGAGATGCTACAACTAAAAACGGTTTTGCCGCTGCTCATGGTGCCTATATGAGTGGATTAAGAGCCGCAGAAGAAGTGTGTGCCGATTGGGAGGGTTGATGAGAACATCGTGGTTTGAAGAAGATAGAGAATTTGTACATAGAAAATTTCCTAAACGCAGATTTGCAAGACTGGACGATGTTGTTCTACTAGTAAGTGTAATAATTGTAACGTTTGCACTTAAATTCTTTCCATTTACTCATTCTTTTGTTTCTTTGTTGGAGATATCTCGTGATGTGTGGCAAAGACTATTTGTTTGGCAACTTCTTACCTACGCCTTTGTAGGACAAGGTTTTCCAGATATTTGGTTCGTTTTAGAAATTATTATTCTTTACTGGATAGCTAGTACTGTAAAAAATAGAATAGGAAAATACAAATTTAGAAAGTTGATAATCTATTCAGCTCTTACAGGAGGAGTGTTAGCCACAATAATTAGTATAATTATGTTCCTATTGGGATTTTCCTTAAGCTATGAATTTGCTTTAATGCAAGGACAACGCACTATATTAGCGATCCTTTTTACAGCATTTGCAGCAATCTTCTATGAAGCATCTGTTTTGTTGTTTTTCGTTATTCCTATTAAAGCCAGATTCTTTATCCCTGTTCTGATTCTTATCCTGCTTATGGGTTTTCTACGTACAAAAGATCTAGTAGGATTGTGTGGAGTCTTAGCGGCGATGGCATACTCCTTCCATTTCTTTAGACCTAAATACGCTTTTCCCGGTTTCAAAAGGTTAAGGTTATTAAAAAGACGTAAGTATACAAATAGAGGTTTTGATAAAATAAATTAAGTATGAGGATAGTAGTAAAGAAGGGAGATATAACCTTAGAAGATGTTGATGCTATAGTAAATGCAGCTAACGAAAAAATGCTGGGAGGAGGCGGAGTAGATGGTGCTATCCATAGAGCTGCTGGACCAGAACTGCTTGAATACTGCCGTTCTCTCCCAGAAGTAAGACCAGGAGTTAGATGTCCAACGGGAAAAGCACGTATCACACCTGGATTTCGATTGTCTGCTAAATGGATCATACATACCGTAGGACCAATATATAGGGGAAAGGAAGAAGATAAAATTCTCCTCGAGGCAGCATTTTATAATTCACTTAGATTAGCAGAGATATACGATGTAAAAACCATCGCGTTTCCAGCAATTTCTTGTGGAGTTTATGGATACCCTCACAAAGAGGCAGCCCAAGTAGCTAGAGGAGTTGTAAGGAACCACGTTTGGGACCTCAGAGAAGCCAGATTTGTTATCTTTGCTGATAAAGATTTTGAAATATGGAAAGAAATATTGCAATCTTAGCTTTTTATAAAGTTACCCTTTACTAAAACAGCGGGAGAATTTATAACACCGAATGGAAGAATTGGGTAGTAGAAAGAAAAGCACTCTTTAGCTACCTCTATTAAACTGTTTAAGAGTTGAAAACCGTCAATTAATATATGAAAAGTAGGTAAAGTGTCTGCTAAAACTCCTTTTTTTACCGTTCTTCCACCGTGTACACTTCCTAGTAACGTGAAGTTGTTGCTGTTTAAACATGTTAATTTTTTGAAACGAGGAATATACAGATCACACTCTAAAAGAAGATCTTCTAGCGAGTTTTCGCCAGGTTTTACGTTAATATTATGAAACTCGGCTTCTACCGGTGAAGACGCTCTATGTAAATCCAGCATTTGGGTAGAGTAATCGGATAGATAATAAGGAATATGCGCAGTAGCTAAATTTTTAAGAACACCGCCACTTATAACTTCTACTTCGTCTAACTTTCTGCCAAAAAAATCTATGGATAAACTGTGACATGGTATAGGAGTGTCTGTTATTGTAAGAACCGAGGAGGAAATATTTTCTCCTAAATTGTTTATGATATTTTGAGGAGCTTTTCCTATAGATAGTAGGTGAAAGGATAATCTGGCTAACAGATGCGCAAATGCTTCTTCAGCTAATACTATTTTGCTTTTCTTTAATTTAGGTAGATCGGAAAAACGAGAATTGCACGAATGTTCTATAGCTCGCTTGTAAGTTGTTTCTAACCTACTTAATGTTTCAGGCAATACCACACATTTAAAAAAACCCGATCTAACTTTACCTTCTACTTTTATTTGCAGTTCTATTAAGTGCATTTCACTTTCTCTTTTTACGCCGAGAGAACTTATAACCTTCATTCTCACAAAACGTTTGCTTGTTTTAACGTTGTAGCTTCCATTTTTCTGTCCAAAAGAAAATTTTTCTCTTATCTTTTCTATAGATTCATCTATATTGTAAAGGCCATTTTCCCTTTGAGAATATTTTTCTTGAGAATCGTCGCTAGTAATGCGCTCTATTGCTATTTCTTGACCTGTAGAAGCTTGGGCTAAAGCTTCTCGCATAGTATTTTCTAAGTTATATCTAGAAAGATCACTGCACTTTGCATAACCGAAGCTTCCGTAACATAAGGTCATTACAGTAACAGTTATTTTCTTCTCAGAAAAAGATCTGTTTCCCTGTATAAAAGATTCGTTACCTATCTCTAGTATATTTACAACCGTTTCTTGGGCAGGTGATAGATGAAAAATCTCTTTTATATTATCTTCCGATTCTTCAGTATCGTGTGAGATGTAAAGGCTCATATTTTAGCTTATTTTACCGTAGTTGAGGTAAAATAAGAAAAGTTATAGTGTTTTTCTGGTGGTGGAGTAAAGGTGAAAAGTGGGAAAGTGCTTTTTATTATTTTCTTTTGTGGAGTTCAAATCATGGCTGAAAAGAGGGAGGAAGAGTTCTTACGGGAACGACAACTTATGGTGGAGAATCAAATAGTTGCTAGAGGTATAAAAGATAAAAATGTTATAAAAGCTATGTTGGAGGTTCCAAGACATCTCTTTGTGCCTGACTCTTTAGTAGACCAGGCGTATGGAGACTTTCCGTTGCCTATAGGTGAGGGACAAACTATTTCTCAACCATATATAGTGGCTTTAATGACAGAGTTGTTGAAATTGGATAGAGAGAGTGTGGTTTTGGAGATAGGTACAGGTTCAGGATATCACGCAGCGGTAATATCTAGGATAGCTAAAAAGGTTTATAGTGTAGAAATAATTCCAGAATTGGCAGAGCGTGCGAAAAGAGTTTTAAAGTTGTTAGGGTATAATAACGTTGAAGTTGTAGTAAAAGACGGTTCAGACGGGTTGCCTGATAAATCTCCTTTTGATGCAGTGCTACTGACCGCTGCTCCACCAGCAGTTCCCGAGGTTTTGATCGATCAACTGAAAATAGGAGGACGGTTGGTTGCTCCTGTCGGGGAATTTTTTCAAGAGTTGTTGGTTATAGAAAAGAAAAAGGATGGGATAGAGAAAAGGTCGGTAGCTGCAGTTAGATTTGTTCCTATGATGGGTAAAGTAAGGAAAAATCATTAATATAATAGGAGGGTGTTATGCCGATATATGAATTTAAGTGTGAGAAATGTGGAAATGTTTTTGAGGAGCTTAAAGAGAGGACATTTGAGATAAAAGAGGTAAAATGTCCTAGGTGTGGAGAACAGAAGGCTAGGAAGTTATTCTCCTCGTTTGCGGCATCTTCTAAGTCGAAAGAGGAAAAGGTAAGTACCTCTGCCTCCTCCTGTTGTTCGGGCGGCTTCTGTGGATGTAACTAACTTTGGTGGCGGGGGTAGGATTTGAACCTACGACCTCCGGGTTATGAGCCCGGTGAGCTACCTGACTGCTCCACCCCGCGATCTCTAAATACTTATTATAAATAGGAGTGATCTTTTTGTAAAGTATGGGATTTTATTTTGCTTTACTGTTACTACCGATAATTATTGTTACTAGCGCTCTAGGTTTCTACCTTTTTAAAAAGTAGTGAAGAGGATTATTCTAGCTTTGACTCTTTTGATTGCAGGGGTGGTAATATATAGATATCTTTTGTCTGAAACTAGAATAGTAACTAAGAGACTTAAATCTCTAATTGCTGTGTTGGAGAAAGATGGCTCTGAAAATACGGTAGAAGCTGCTTTAAAGGCTAGGGAAGCGGGAGATTTTTTTCATTTGGATGCGTTGGTTTTTCTGAATGGAAGTTTGAGTATAAGGGGACGTGATCAGGTAGTTAGGAACGTGGTATACTTTAGAAATTTCAGAAATAAAATAAAGATAAATTTGGGATATATCGATGCAGAATCTTTAAATGGGGCAGTTATAACGAAATTTAGAGTCAGGGTAACAGGAGATAAAACTGATCGGGGAAAGTTCTTAGTATCAGCTAAATGGGTTAAAGAAGATGGAGGGTGGGTTATTGCTGAGGCTAGAATTGTTGAAGAGGAGTGATTGATATGAGCGATATAAGGGCAAAGTTTCCTGTTCTTCGTAAGGTTGTTTATTTAGACAATGCATCTTTTGGTCCTATGCCTGTTGCGACTATGAAAATTTTCAAACAGGCGGTTGAAAATGGAGGTATGTATGGATCTCTGGATTTTCAAAAAAGATTTGATGCTGTTGAGAAAGTAAGAGTTCAGGTGGCACGGTTTATCGGTGATGGTAATAGTGAACAAGTAGCTTTTGTACCAAATACTTCTACTGGTCTTTCTATAGTAGCTAGGGGGATAGAATGGAAAAGAGGAGATAATGTCGTTGGCATATTGGGAGAGTTTCCTGCTAATGTATATCCGTGGTTGGAACTGGAGTATAGAGGAATAGAGTTTAGACAGGTACCTATGAGAGAAACGGGAGAGGTATTCCTGGAAGATATAGAGAAACGTGTAGATGGTAATACCCAGGTAGTAGCCGTTAGTTGGGTTCAGTACCATACAGGTTTTAGGTTGGATCTGAGAAGATTGGGAGAGTTATGTAGGGAAAAAGGGGTCATTCTTGTTGTGGATGCTATCCAGGGTTTGGGGGTATTGCCGATAAATGTAAAAGAAGAACTTATAGATGTATTGGTCTCCGGTTCCCATAAATGGTTACTTTCTCCCGAAGGTGCAGGAGTTATGTATGTGTCTGAAAGAGTTATATCGAGAATAAGACCCACGATTATAGGATGGAAATCTGTTAAGAATCCGTTTGATTTCTCCTCTTATGAGTTAAATTTTGCCAAAGGAGCTCTAAGGTACGAAAGCGGTGTGCTTAATAGTTACAATATATTGGCGCTGGGTAAAAGTTTAGAGCTGATAGAAGAGATTGGTATTTACAATATAGAAAAAACTGTAATCTCTTTAGCTACCGAAGTTAAAAAACGTTTTTTGGAAAGAAAATTTAGAGTACTGGGTAGCAAAGGAGACCTACATAGGTCAGGTATAGTTGCCGCTGTTCCTCCTGCTGGTGAATCTGAAGCACTTGCAAAGGTTCTTAGATCTAAAAATATTGCCGTTTCCTCTAGGGCAGGAGCTTTACGTGTATCGGTAAACTTTTACAATAGTGAGGAAGATATAGATAAGTTTTTTTACGAGTTGGATAGGTTGATGATGAATACTTAGTAATACTTACAGTAGTTGGTATTTTACGAAAATTGTTCTAAAAGAAATTTTTAACGTTGAAAAGCTGCTTAAGTCTTAAGTGGTTTTTAATATCTTTTTGTTGTAAGTAGGGCTGACTTTAGTTTGTGAATATTAAGGTATATTTAGTAGTGGATATATTACGTCTGATTTTAGCGATTTTTGATCTTTGCCCAATCAAATCTTTGTTCCCCGGTAAGTAAAGCTATAAATGGTGTACTTGAATTTGCTATTGCAAGGCTTATGAAAGGGTAGAGAGGAGAAAACAGGTAGAATCTAAAAAAGTAGCATGATGCTAGTAGCAAGAGAGAAAAGATTATTTTTCCCTTAAATGAGGATGGTGTGGTTCTTGGGTCTGTTACCATAAAGAAAGAAAATAGAAAGATAGAGGTATTCAGTAGTTCGTTAAACGGTATAGCTATAGGGTCACCTAGGATATATGCTCTTGTTATTAAAACGGTTCCCCAACCTATTATGAATATAGTCGCTAGGTCCCACCGGGTGACTGTGGTTGTTACGAGCATACCTGCAAAGGATACTAATATTATAAAAATAGCTTCTTGTCCCCATCTTCCTGGAGTCACCCAATAGTTTGGATAAAACAGAGTTGTGGTTGTTACTATTGCTATATTACTGGGGTTGAATATGTGTACCTCTTTTAATTTTATAGTTTTTGACCCAATAGCTATGAAGCTAGCTAGTGACATAAGTATCAACGAATCACTTCTAAGAAGAAGAATCAACGAGCAAGCCGTGTTAGCTGCGCTTAGAGTAGATTTTCTTTTTGTTTTAATATCTAAAACTGTTTGGGTAGCAATAGCTGTCAATATAACAGCTGCTGCATGGTAGAAATTTATCTCTGCTCTTTTAGCAAATAGTATTCCAAATGTGATTTGGAAAATCAGTTGGTATATTCTAGGGTCTACTGTTTTGTTGCTATTTTTCGACCCAATAGTTAGGAGCTTCATTTGTGATTATAACGTCATGGGCGTGGCTCTCTCGTAGACCGGCGTTAGATATTCTTATAAATTTTGCTTTTCTTTGTAGTTCTTGGATATTTCTGCAACCTGCCAATCCTATGCCTGCTTTAAGACCTCCTATTAGCTGGTAAACCATAGAATGTAGAGTACCTTTATAAGGAACCATACCTTCTATTCCTTCAGGTACCATTTTTGTAAGGTTATCTTCTTGAAAATACCTATCAGCTGATCCTTTTGCCATAGCTGATAGGGATCCCATTCCCCTATAAGCCTTGTAGGTTCTTCCTTGGTATAGAATAGTTTCGCCCGGACTTTCTTCTGTACCAGCAAACAGAGACCCTATCATTACAGAAGATGCTCCTGCTGCTAATGCTTTGGTAATATCTCCTGAGAATTTTATTCCTCCGTCCGATATAACTGGTATATTGTATTCTCTAGATACTTTACTACATTCAATCAGTGCTGTTATCTGGGGTACGCCGCTGCCAGTTATAACTCTTGTAGTACATATACTTCCTGGACCTATACCAACTTTTATAGCGTCTGCTCCACGTTCTATCAAAGCTTTTGCTCCTTCTGAAGTTGCAACGTTACCTGCTATTATAGGAACGTTGGGAAATATATCTTTTAGTTTTTCCAATGATTTTAGTACTTTCTTGGAATATGCATGCGATGAATCGATAACTAATATGTCTACTTCTGCTTTTACAAGTGATTGAGCTCTTTCTAGAAAATCAGCTCCTGTACCTATTGCGGCTGCAACCAACAATCTTCCTAGCCGATCCTTTGAAGCTAGAGGGAAATCTTGCATTTTTTTTATGTCTTTAACCGTTATAAGTCCTACTAGTTTACCTTCGTTGTCTACTACTGGGAGTTTCTCTATTCTATATTTATGTAAGATCTCCTTTGCTTTCTCTAAAATCGTGTTTGGAGATGCTGTTATAACGTCTGTAGTCATAACCTCTTTTACTTTTTTGGAGAAATTTGTCTCGAACCTTATATCTCTGTTGGTTAAGATTCCTACTAACTTTTTTCCTTCGTCCACTACGGGTAACCCTGAGATATTAAATTTATTCATAGCCTCTACTGCTTTTGAGATAGTGTCTTCAGGATGCAACGTAACAGGGTTTGTAATCATTCCCGCTTCGCTGCGTTTTACCTTTAACACTTCTTCCACCTGTCTTTCTATAGAAAGATTTCTGTGAATTACTCCTATACCTCCTTCTTGGGCTAGTGCTATTGCTAACCTGGCTTCAGTTACAGTATCCATAGCAGCTGAAATTATGGGTATAGAAAGCTCTATGTTTTTACACAAACGAGTAGATACATCCACTTTGTTGGGATGAATTTCTGCATATCCTGGTCTTATTAGTACATCATCAAAAGTTAAAGCTAAGGGTATTTCTTCTCTCATAATTTCTCTCCTTTGTTGCTTGGATATAAGAGTTTTTAATGTACTTTAGCTACGTTTTTGCCACAACATTTTTTATATTTTTTCCCTGAGCCACAAGGACAAGGGGCGTTTCTGCCTACTTTCTGCTTTTTGAGGGGTTGCTTTGTGCTTTGTGTGGAAGGTGCACTTAGTACCACCTTTTTCTTCAAAGATTCAAGTTCTTTTACTCTTTGTTCCCTCTCTTCCTGTGTAGGTGGTGCTATTCTGAATACTCTCTTTATTATTGTATCTTCAAATCTTTCTTTCATCTCTCCAAAAAGTTCGAAACTTTCCCTTTTATATTCGTTTTTTGGATCTTTCTGACCGTACCCTCTAAGACCTATACCTTCTTTGAGATGATCTAGAGCTAGTAAGTGGTTTTTCCACGCTTTATCTAGAGTTTCTAAAAGGATAAATTTTTCAAATTGGGATATTACTTCTTCTCCATATTTTGCTACCTTTTCGTCGTATTTATCTTTTATTATATTCCATATCGTTTTTAATATATCATCTCTACTCAGCGCATCGAAATCTATTTTGTGTTCGTGTAGATTTATATCGAAATAAGCGAGAATATCGGTTATTAGGTTGGATAATTTCCATTGATCTCGTGGTGTATCTGGGGGACAGTGTGTATCTAGGATGTAATTTAATATTTCTTGTGCTACTTTAAGTATATATTCTCTTCCTATCTTTCCTTCTAGTATTTCTTTTCGTAATCTGTAGACTTCCTCTCTCTGTTTGTTCATGACGTCGTCGTATTCTAGGAGATTTTTTCTTATTTCGAAGTTACGTGCTTCTATTTGCATCTGGGCTCTCTCTATATTTTTAGACATGATTTTCCACGCTACCGGTTCGTTATCGTCCACCATATTGCGTAGGTTTTCTGGGATAAATAGTCTCATAAGGTCGTCTTCCATAGAGACGTAAAATCTCGACGATCCTGGATCACCTTGTCTACCTGCCCTTCCTCTAAGCTGGTTATCTATTCTTCTACTTTCATGTCTCTCTGTTCCTATTATGTGTAAACCTCCAGCTTTTATAACTTCCTCTTTTTCTTTAGAACAGATGTTTCTATATTTTTCTAGCAGTTCTTGATATTTTTCCGGTTCTTTCTCCGGATCAGCCTCAGTTTTAGCCAAACCTTCTGGATTTCCTCCTAGCACTATATCTGTTCCTCTACCAGCCATATTGGTTGCTATAGTGACTGCTCCTTTGCGGCCGGCTTGTGCAACTATAGCAGCTTCCTTCTCGTGATATTTAGCGTTTAATACTACGTGGGGTATTCTCTCTTTTTTAAGCATTTTGGAAAGGAGTTCGCTTTTTTCTATAGAAACTGTACCAACTAACACAGGTTGTCCTCTTTTATGACATTCTTTTATTTCCTCTACTATAGCTTTCCACTTGGCTCTTTCTGTTCTAAAAACTACGTCGTTGTGATCTTTTCTTATCATAGGTTTGTTGGTAGGAATAACAACTACGTCTAAACCGTATATTTCTTGGAACTCTTTTTCTTCGGTGGCAGCTGTTCCAGTCATCCCTGCAAGTTTTTCATACATTCGGAAGTAATTTTGGAAAGTTATGGTTGCTAAAGTTTGGTTCTCTTGCTGTATTTTTACCCCTTCTTTGGCTTCTACAGCTTGATGCAAACCGTCTGACCATCTTCTTCCTGGCATAAGCCTTCCAGTGAATTCATCAACTATTATGACTTGACCGTTTTTAACAACGTAATCTACGTCTTTTTTAAACAGATGGTGAGCCCTTAAAGCCTGGTTAATAGCGTGTAAAAGTTCTATATTGTCTATATCGTAAAGGTTTTTTATACCCAAAAGCTTTTCTACTTTCTCTACTCCTTGGTCGGTTAAAGTTACAGTGTGAGCTTTCTCGTCTACTAGAAAATCGCCAGTTATATGCTTTTTGCCTTCACCTAACTCGATCTCTTCTCCTCGAGTCAACTTTGGTACGATTCTATTTGCTATAAGATATTTTTCTACCGATTCTTCGGCAGGACCTGAGATTATAAGTGGGGTGCGGGCTTCGTCTATTAATATCGAATCTACTTCGTCTACTATGGCGTAGTAATGGCCTCTTTGTACCATATCTTCCAACCTAAATTTCATGTTGTCTCTTAAATAATCGAATCCGAATTCGTTGTTGGTTCCATACGTTATATCCGCTTGATAGGCCTTTTTTCTTTCATAGTCGGACATGTCGTGTTGTATAACGCCTACTGTCAAACCTAGAAATTTATATATAGGTCCCATCCATTCTGCGTCACGGCGAGCTAGATAGTCGTTTACAGTAACTAGATGTACACCTTTACCTAGTAAAGCGTTTAAATATAGAGGCATTGTAGCAACTAAGGTTTTACCTTCACCTGTTTTCATTTCAGCTATTTTCCCTTCATGCAAGACTATACCTCCCATAAGTTGGACGTCAAAAGGTCTCATGCCTACGGTTCTTCTAGCTACTTCTCTAACTACGGCGAAAGCTTCTACAAGGATCTCATCTAAACTAGCTCCTTGGGATAATTTGTTTTTAAACTCTACGGTTTTTGCTTTTAGATCATTGTCCGTTAGTTTAGATATTTTAGGTTCTAGAGCATTTATTGCTTCTACTATGGGTTGTAATCTCTTTAATTCTCGTTCATTTTTGGTTCCTAATATTTTTGAAAGTACCTTCTTAAAAACCATTTCATTATTCTCCTGTGGTGAAGAATGTTATATAAAATAGTCTAACATGGAGGATGTTATATGGGTACTTTGATAGACACTAAAAGAAAACCTGAATGGCTTAAGATTACCCTGAGAGTAACGAGTAGATATAAGGAAATAAGAGAGTTGGTGAAGGGATTATCTCTGCATACTGTGTGTCAAGAAGCTAGGTGTCCAAATATATTTGAATGTTGGGGTGAGTATGGAACTGCTACTTTTATGATATTGGGTGATACATGTACAAGAAAATGTGCATTTTGTGCAGTAAAAACCGGACTACCTTCCACTGTAGACCCTTTCGAACCTTTACATGTTGCAGAAGCTGTTAAGATTATGAAATTGAAACATGTAGTTATAACTTCTGTAGACAGAGACGATCTACCTGATGGCGGTGCTCTTCACTTTGCTAAGGTAGTTGAAATGGTACATTCACGTTCACCATTTACAAGTGTGGAAATTTTGACTCCAGACTTTAGAGGCGTAGACGACGCTTTGGATATAGTGCTGGCGGCAAAACCTGAGGTGTTTTCTCACAATCTAGAGATGGTACCTAGGTTATATCCAACTATGAGGTTGGGAAGCAGCTATGATAGGAGTATAAAGTTATTGGAAAATGCTGCTATTAGAAAAGGGAGAGGTGAATATAAAGGTACAGTCAAAACTGGGATAATGGTAGGTATAGGTGAACGACCTGCGGAGGTGTTTGATTTAATAGACGACATAGTTGACGTGGGTGTAGAAATCCTTACTATAGGGCAATATCTGCAGCCTACGCCTTTGCATGCTCCTGTAGATAGATGGGTTCCTTTAGAAGAGTTTGAGGAATATAGACGTTATGCTATGGGGAAAGGTATAGTTTATTGTGAAGCTGGACCGTTGGTTCGAAGCTCGTATCACGCGCATGAACATGTGGGTAGAGATATTAGATAGTGATCTTTGAAAAAGGGGTATTAGGTGGTCTGGTGGTCGCCCCGTCAAAGGGGAGGAAAGTCCGAACTCCCGGTAGGCAGCATGCTCGCTAACGGCGAGACGCGAAAGCGATGGAAAGTGCCACAGAAAACAGACCGCCTTCTACTAGAAGGTAAGGGTGAAAAGGTGAGGTAAGAGCTCACCGCTTCGCTAGCGATAGCGAAGGCAGGGTAAACCCCATGCGGAGCAAGGCTAAGTAGGAGAGCTTAGGGTCGCCTACCCCCGTTAATAAGCTCTCGGGTAAGCCGCTAGAGATCATCAGCAATGGTGATCCTAGATAAATGACCACCTAGTACAGAATTCGGCTTATAGACCACCTGATACCTCTGTTTTAAAATATTTCTCATGAAGTATAATTTTCAACCTTTAAAGTACAAAGATCTTCTTATAGCTTTGTTGGGAGAATTGAAAAATTTGGATCACGTTTCACACAAGGAGTTAAATAGAGTTGTAAGGTCATATCCTAAACCTGAAGGAGGCTTTTTTTCGAGATCGGAAATACTTAAGGGTTATCGCTTCTTGGTTGAAGAAAACTATCTGAGTAGATCTCAGAAGATAGAAAGTTTGCTTGTTACAAAACCTGTTCGCTCTAGTAGTGGGGTTGCTGTAGTGACTGTTTTAACAAAACCTTTTCCGTGTCCAGGTAAATGTATATTTTGTCCAAGCGACACCAGGATGCCAAAATCGTATATAACTAGTGAACCTGGTGCACAGAGGGCTTTTCAAAACAAATTTGATCCCTTTGCCCAAACAGCTAATAGGCTAAAAGCTCTTTACAATATAGGACATCCTATAGATAAAGTGGAGCTTATTATAATAGGAGGTACGTGGTCTTTCTATCCTAAAGATTACAAAATTTGGTTTGTAAAAAACTGTTTTGCTGCTCTTAATTCGTTTTATAAAGTGCAAGGTGTAAATATTGTACCCCACGGTTCATCTTTTGAAGATATAGAAACCGCTCCAGAAAAGGTTAGAAAAAATTATAACAGTGTGGTTAGTTCATATCTGCGTAGAACGGGTGACGGTAATGGGGAAGTTGCTACTTGGGAGGAGTTGTACAACGAACATAGAGTAAATGAGCTTGCTAAGTGTAGATGTGTGGGAGCTTCAATAGAGACTAGACCCGATTGGATAGATGAAGAGGAGGTAGTCTTTATAAGAAAACTCGGTATGACAAAGGTTCAATTGGGTATACAAAGTCTTGATGAACAAGTATTAACTTTGAATAAAAGAGGACATGGCATACGAGAGATCAAAGAAGCTATCTACTTGCTAAGATTGGCAGGTTTTAAGATCCAGATACATTATATGTTAAATTTACTAGGTGCTACACCTGAATCGGATCTTAGAGGTTTTGTGGAACTTTTCGAAAGTCCAGACTTTAGACCTGACGAGATAAAAATTTATCCTTGTATGCTTGTACCCACAGCTGAGCTGTACGAATATTATAAAAGAGGGGAATGGAAACCGTACTCAAGCAGTACCCTAGAGAAGCTTGTGGCTGATCTTCTTCTTAAAGTACCTAGATACTGCAGAGTTAATAGAGTTATAAGGGATATACCTGCTACAGAAATAGTAGCAGGGGATAAACGTAGTAACCTAAGACAGTTGGTGGAAGATAGGTATTTCTCTCGAAACAATGAACCTGTAGAGATAAGATATAGGGAAGTCAAGTTGCGTGAAGGTATTTCCAATATCGATATAAATCGTTTCGAATATGAAACATCAACAGGTAAGGAGGTTTTTATAGAAGCTATTTCTAATACCTCTTTGTTAGGATTCCTTAGGTTACACTTGCCTTCTTGTACTAACTACCTGAAAGAACTAAAGGGGAGTGCATTGATAAGAGAAGTACACGTTTACGGGAAACTAAAACCTCTTGGTGAACATCACTCAGTGGGTGTTCAACATAAAGGAATAGGAAAAAAATTGATTGCCGTTGCTTCTACTATAGCAAGGAGAGAAGGTTTTAAGAAGATATCTGTGATATCTGCAGTAGGCACACGTGAGTATTATAGAAAGCTAGGTTTTTGGCCAGAAGAGTTGTATATGCATCGTTATTTTTGATGAATGATTATTTCAAGTGAAAGGAAGGTTACTTAAAGTTGTAAAAGTCCTGGGTTATTTTTAATCTGTTATGTTGTTTGTGTTATGTAACGAAATAATATAGATTTTCTCTTACTTCTAGCGTGAGTGTTTTGTTGATTACTTAGAGGTACAGTATTAGCAGAACAGAGGTTATAAGGTAGGGTATTATAAAGCCGAATATTTTCCATGCTATAAGCAACCCTACTATAGATATTCCTGGGTTTTCAGTTAAAGTTGTTCTCCATGATTCTGGTAAAAATAGTTCCGCTAATGCAAATCCGTCTAAGGGAGGGAAGGGTAGAATGTTGAAAAAGGCTAAGATGACGTTTAATAACAGGAGAATATTTAAGAGAACTACTATTCCTTCTACTGTAGATGAATTTATAGTTGCTAATGTTATATATTCTAGCGATATTATTTTGTCTGGTATTTTAACTAAGTTTAGTGATATTCCTGTTTTGAGCAAAATTAGAGAAAATGTTGCTAATATCAGATTTGATGTAGGTCCTGCAAGAGACATGGCTGTATATTTGTATCTGTTTTTTGCTGCCCAAGATGGGTCGTAGGGTGCGCTTGCCCATCCTATCATCCATCCGGCGAAGAAAAATGATAGTATAGGGAATACTACCATACCGAAAGGTTCTCGTTTTATGTGTGGTATAGGTGACAGAGATGCAGAGCCTGCCAGATAGGCCGTTGGATCTCCCATGAGTTTAGATGTGAAAGAATGTGCAGCTTCATGTATAGTTGCTGATATCAGAAAAGCTGTATACCAACTAACTCCTAAAAGTAGTTTCTCTTCCACATTTGCCTCCGAGTATATATAAGGTATATATTAAGCTTATAGGTAGCGTTTTACAAATTAAATTTATCTAATGGGTGGAAAAGAGAAAAATATTATGCTCCCTTGGTGGAAAAGTTTAAGAACCAGGTTCCTTATATCATTTTCTGCTGTTATAAGTATGGTTCTGCTTATAAACGCAATAGTCATGAGTGTTGCTTCCTATCAATGGATCAAAAGAGATATAGAGGAAAGGGCGGTTTCTTACGCTAGCTTGGCGGTAAAAGAGTTGGTGAACGTATATCTACTTTATTACAACAGTGGGTATAACAAGTTTAGGCAGCTGGTATTGGAAAAGATGGAACTTAATCCAGATGTTAGGAAGATAGTTTTGTACGATACTTCTGGTACTATCCTATTCGATTCTGATGAATTTAAAGAGCTACTTTTTCCTATCTTGGAAGGTCCTAGACCTAAGGTTCAGGATCCTGTTTTGTTGGAAGCTATAAAGGGTCTGGAAATTAAAAGTTGGCATATTTCAGTAGATGGCGTCAAAGAATTTCTTATAGTTGTTCCTTATGTGGAAGACTGGGGACGTCATAGGTACTCAATCGCTTTTTACGTTACTTATCATAGCCTCAAGGAAGCTTTAAGGAAAGCTATAGTGCTTATTATTTGGTTAACTGTAGGTTCTCTAGGAATAGGAGTGATGTTTGCTGTTATGACATCTGTGAGAATCCTGAGACCTTTAAAAACTCTTAGGGTAGGGGCAGAAGCTTTCGCTAAGGGTAATTTGAGGCATAGAATCGATATTCGTAGCGGGGACGAATTTGAACTTTTAGGAAGCGTGTTTAACAATATGGCAGATAGACTTGCCGAAAATATTCGTCAGCTAGAGGAGAGTAATAGAGCGTTGCAAGAAAGTGTAAATCATCTCAAAGAGCTGGACCGGCTAAAGGATGATCTCTTGGCCAACGTTAGTCACGAATTGCGTACACCGTTGACTGCCATAAAAGGCTATATAGAAGCTCTGAAGCATGGTATCTTGGGTGATGTAAATGATAAACAGAAAGAAGCCCTCGAGATCTCAGAACGTAATATCCTTAGGCTAAATTCTCTTATAAATGAGTTGCTTAGTTATTCAAGGATTCATGGAAGGGGAATAAAACTTGAGAAAAAGCCTTTTAATATCGTCACAGTTAGTAAGCAGATAGTGGAAACTATTAAAGATGCTAGAGGGCCAGATCTGAACATTGAGGTGATACATGACAAAGATGTTCCTGAGGTATACGCGGATCCGGAAAAAATTTCTCAGGTTATAGAAAATTTAGTTACAAACGCAGTTAAATTCACTCCTACCGATGGCAAGATAGAAGTTCGTATAAAACGAGAGTTCAGAGGAGTAAGGGTTGAAGTTGCCGATACAGGTATAGGGATCCCCAAAGAGAGGTTGGAAAGAATTTTTGATAAATTCTATCAGATTGAACGCTCAACAACTCGTAAATACGGTGGAATAGGCCTTGGTTTGTCTATAGTTAAATCTATATTAGACGCTCACGGGATAGAAATAGATGTAAAAAGTAAAGAGGGTGTAGGTACAACTTTCTCTTTTGTCATACCAGCATGGAAACCTAAGAAAGTGTTCCAAGATATAAACGTTTTTAGAGTTCTTCTTGTAGATGGCGATGCTAAATTTACAACCGATATTGAAGAGTATCTAAGCAAGCTAGGTGTGAGTGTTCGAGTAGAAGATTCTTTCCAAGGGGCTGTCGCTGCGTGTAAATTTTTTGTTCCCCACGTGGTAATACTCGATAGGTTCCTTACAGATGGAGACGGTTTGGATCTTATTTTAGA
>JALWYX010000053.1:28285-28912 GCA_027078415.1 Thermoanaerobaculia bacterium | reverse complement strand
AAGTAGAAGAAGAGAGTGATATAGCGTTTATAGTTGTAAGTGACAGTGCTCCTGAGAAGATGGTACGTAGATTAGGTGCTAAAGGATTTTTGCGTAAATCCCAAGCGGATGCAAAAGCAGTAGTTAGAGAAATTATGCAGGTTCTTTCCGATACTTATTCAGAGACTGTTGCTATTCTAAATGTGGGAAAAAGATTTATTGGCGCTGGCGATTTTATGGAGCAAGGTATACTACCTTTTGTGTTACAGTCGGATGATGAATTTATAGACTTTATGAACACCTTTCCCGAGATAAAAGGTATTGTCTCTTTAAATGTAGAAGAATATGCAAATAATCTTGAGAGAGTGTTTAAACTTTTCAAGGATAGAGTAATAGTTGTTAATTTTTATGATATTTCTCTACCGATCGAAGACGATATCACTGTTGTTGGGTGTACAGGGAATGACGTTTATACGTGTGTAGAAAATATAATAGCCAGATTAAAAGGTGAAGCGTATGTACAAGGAAAAGGGGAAAGTAAAGGTTCTTCTAATAGATGACAGTCCAGATGTAAGACAGTTGTTGGTGACTGTTTTGGGAGCTGAAGGGTATGAGGTTATAACGGCAGAAAAAGGAGAAAAGGGTTTA
>JALWYX010000053.1:0-28275 GCA_027078415.1 Thermoanaerobaculia bacterium | reverse complement strand
TCCTAATTTAATTCTACTTGACCTCAAGTTGGAAGAAGGTATGGACGGGTGGGAGGTTTTAAAAGCTTTAAAAACAGATCCTACAACTAGAGATATACCTGTTGTAGTATTTTCCGCTAAAACAAACGTGTTTGAAAAGATAAGGAGCTTGAAAGAAGGAGCTGTTCACTACATAACCAAACCTTTTTCCTATCAGCAGTTGGTTTCCTCTTTGGAGGCAATTTTAAATATAGAGAAATGACTAACAATTCTGGTTCTACCGATAGTTTAGCTATATGGCGCGCTAAGTGGTTAGCTCTTAAGGGTTACGTTTTTGATACTATTACCAACCTTCCTACAGTTGCTATGATTTTGGAGGATATATGTAAGTTGTTGGACGAAGGAAAGAAGATAGGGGTCATATACATAGATATGAGCGAGGAAGACAGGCTAGAGGAGATGTACGGTTGGGAAGTTTATGACGGGTTGCTGGTCCAGTTGGTTTCTACACTTAAAAAGATGAGTTCTGGAGGTGTAATATTATCTCCTGATGATTTGATTACAGTTGAGAGTGTGCGTAGCGATAAGTTTGTTATCTTTGTTATGGGTGAGTCTATGAGAAACCAAGTTGCTCCAAATGCTTTGGAAGGGCTTGCTGAAGAACTTGTACGTTATTTAAGGAAAGAGATAAAAATTCAAGTTGGTAACGAGGAACCTAGAGGACCCAATTTGTGTGTAGGTACTAAGTGGATAAAGTGGGATCCTACTGTAAGGACAGAGCGTAGCGTGTATAAGGCGATTGAAGAAGCTAGAAGTAGGTCTCAAAGGGAAAAACAAGAGCATTTATCTTTGATGATGAGGGAACTTAAAAACATAATAGCTACTCGTAGCATAAGGATAAAATATCAGCCTATAGTTTGGATAGATAGTAGAGAAATATTCGGTTACGAAGCGCTTTCTGGAGGAGTAGGTAGCAACATTTTTAGCAACCCCGAATTTTTGTTTTCATTTGCAGAGAGGAGTGGGGTTATCTTAGATCTTGAAAGATTATGTGGATGCGAAGCTCTTAAGGGATCCAGGAATTTTTTGAACGATAAAAAACTTTTTATAAACTTTTCCGTTTACGCTTTATCTGAAGGGAAAAAGTTTGTTGCCCCCATGATGGAAATAGCAGCTAGAGTAAATATTCCTCCTTCCAATATAGTTCTTGAGATAACAGAAAGGGTAGCTGTTAAACATTGGCACACTTTTAGAGCTAAATTGGATGAGCTAAGAAACATCGGTTTTAAAATAGCTGTAGATGATATGGGGTCTGGGTATTCTTCTCTTCAGAGTATAGTAGAGCTATCCCCCAATTTCCTCAAATACGATATGGCTCTTGTGCGTAATATCCATAAAAATCAAATAAAACAAGACCTGTTAGCAAGTCTGGTAAAACTTGCAGAAGGGATAGGCTCTAAAGTTATAGCTGAAGGTATAGAACTGGAAGAGGAGTATGAGACTATAAAGCAGCTGGGGGTTACGTTCGGACAAGGATTCCTCTTTTCTCCTCCAAATACCTTGAGAGTTTATAAGCCTTGATTACTAAAAGCACCGAATCACCGTAAATATACTTTTTTGCAAAAGGAGAACTGTAGTAACTTTCTTCCAGTTTAGGTATCTCTAGAATAAGAAGCTTGTTTATGTTTTTGTGTATTTTTTCTATAGTAAAGTAAATATTTTTACGGGAGCTGTTATAAGGGGGATCCATGAATACAAAGTCCATCTTTAATTTTTTTAAAATTTCTGGTATATGGGGTAACTTACACTTTACGTAAGTTATTTTTTCTTTGTAAGAGGGGGTAAGTTTCCTAATATTATCTAGAAATTTAAGGGAAGAGTCTACAAACGCCACCTTTTTTGCTCCTCTGCTAAGTGCTTCTATTCCTACTACTCCTGATCCTGCGAAAAAGTCTCCAAAGGTACTGTTGTATATTTCTGGTCCTATTATTGAAAAGAGAGCTTCTCTGGTTTTGGAAGTTGTAGGCCGTGTGTTAGCCGGTACCCTGACTTTAAAACCTTTTAGGTTTCCCGCTGTTATATACATCTTGTTTATTTAATAACTTTACAAAATACTCTTTTACCTCTTCGATAGGTAGGTATATAACTAATGGAGAATCAACATTTTCAAGTTCTATTCCTTTTCCATCTGAAGTATATCCCACAACCTTGAATTTTTTCCCATCTTTGCTAAGCAAGAGATCTCCTATTTTGGGTTTATATTTGTAAGGTAAACTTGATAGAGAAAAGGAGGTTAAGTTTTTAAGTTGCCAAACAACGGCTACTGCAGTAGCTAATGCAGGATCGATAGTATCAAGCTGTAAATAAGTGAATCTATACTTTTTTTTATTGTAAGATAGCCTGAGCTCGCATTTTACAAGGTTTTCTCCATCTATCTTATTTTCAGTATACCTTTTTACAGATTTTAAAAGTTTTAGAACCTTCGTTGTTATATTTTTTACATCTTCTAGAGTTAAATAACCCAATTTCACCTCGGTAGCTTCCTCTATCTTTTTTTTGTAAGCTACCGTTCCATCGTCGAAAACTGTTATATCTTCTAATCTTTTGTTACTTTTACATCCTGAATAAAGGACTTCTTCTCCTCTTCCGAATGAAGGTAGGGAGATAAAATATATCAGCATAAGAGAGAAGATTATTGACTTCATAATAAAGATTGTACTATACTTCAAATAGAACTATAATAGTACAGATTTAGCGGATTAGGATGTTACGTATAACGCGTCAGAGCGATTATGCTATAGCTTTAACTTCTGCTATGAGTAGGAATGCTGATAGGGTGTGGAGTTCGGCTGAGTTAGCGAGGATAACAGGGCTTCCTTATCCAATGGTAGCTAAAATCCTTAAGATTTTGCATGGAAGTGGTATTTTGGCTACTAAGAGGGGAGTTAAGGGGGGTTATAGATTAGCTAGGGAACCTTCGAGTATATCAGTTGCTGAGATAATAGAGAGTGTAGAAGGTCCTATAGCTTTGACAGATTGTGTTCGTGGTCGTGGTTTATGTGATTACGAAAAGGAGTGTGTTTCGAGAAGTAGTTGGGCTATAGTGAATCGTAAAATTTATGAGGTTTTATCTTCTATTTCTATAGCTGAAATGAGAAGTGAAGGAGGTTAGTGATGGCACAGGAAGTGCATAACGATATAGAGCAGTTGGTTAAAAAAGAGTATACTGCGGGTTTTTATACTAACGTGGAGCAGGAGGTGTTTCCTCCAGGTATAAATGAGGATATTATAGCCAGGCTCTCTGCTAAGAAAGGCGAGCCTGAGTGGATGCTTAATTGGAGGCTTAAGGCTTTTAGGATCTGGCAAAAGATGAAGGAACCTCATTGGGCTAACGTTCATTACGATCCTATAGATTACGAAGCAATAAGTTATTACGCTGCTCCTAAAAAGCGTCCTAAGAGTTTGGATGAGGTAGATCCTGAGATTCTCAGAACTTATGAGAGGTTAGGTATTCCTTTGCATGAGTGGGAGAAGCTTGCAGGTGTTGCTGTTGATGCGGTTTTTGATAGCGTGTCTGTGGCTACCACCTTTCAGAAACAACTAGAGAAGATGGGAATAATTTTCTGTTCTATATCTGAGGCTATACAAAACTACCCAGAGTTGGTAAAGAAATATTTAGGTACTGTAGTTCCTCCAAACGATAATTTTTTTGCTGCTCTTAATTCAGCTGTTTTTTCTGATGGTTCTTTTGTTTATGTACCTAAGGGTGTCAAATGTCCTATGGAGCTTTCTACCTATTTTAGGATAAACGCTAGGGGAACAGGGCAATTTGAACGCACGCTTATAATAGCTGAAGAGGATGCTTATGTTAGCTATCTTGAGGGATGTACAGCACCTATGAGAGATGAGAATCAGTTGCATGCGGCTGTAGTAGAGCTTATAGCTTTGGATGGAGCTACTATAAGATACTCAACCGTTCAGAATTGGTACCCGGGTGATAAGGAAGGTAAAGGTGGTATATATAACTTTGTTACCAAAAGAGGCCTTTGTGCAGGTGAAAACTCTAAAATATCTTGGACCCAAGTAGAGACTGGATCTGCTATAACGTGGAAATACCCCAGTTGTATTTTGAAGGGTGATAATTCTGTGGGGGAGTTTTACTCTGTAGCTGTTACTAACAACTTTCAACAGGCTGATACTGGTACGAAGATGATTCACGTTGGTAGGAATACGAGAAGTACCATTATATCTAAAGGAATAGCTGCTGGTAAAAGTCAGAACACTTACAGGGGTTTAGTAAAAATAATGAGGAATGCCGAATACGCACGTAATTTTTCTCAATGCGACTCTATGTTGATAGGTAATGAGTGTGGAGCTCACACTTTTCCCTACATAGAAATTCACAATCCTACTGCTCAGATGGAACATGAGGCTACAACTTCCAAAATAGGAGAGGACCAGATATTTTATTGTAATACCAGGGGGCTAGATACTGAGGAAGCTGTAGCTTTAATTGTTAATGGTTTCTGTAAGGAAGTTTTGCAGAAACTTCCTATGGAATTCGCAGTTGAAGCTCAGAAACTCTTAGAGATAAGTCTTGAAGGTAGTGTCGGCTAGATAGGCGTAGAAATACAATTCCATTAAGGAGGAGAAGAGTAATGAATAATTTCTTTTTTAGAATAAACGATTTGCACGCTGAAGTAGAGGGGAAAAAGATTTTAAAAGGTGTTAATTTAGATCTTCCTAAAGGCGAGGTCCACGCTATTATGGGTCCTAACGGGTCTGGTAAAAGCACTTTAGCTCAAGTTATAGCTGGAAGGGAGAGTTATGAGGTTACAGAGGGTGAAATACTATTGGAAGGTGAAAATATACTTGAGCTTTCTCCCGAAGAACGTGCGTACAAAGGGTTGTTTTTGGCTTTTCAGTATCCTGTTGAGATACCGGGAGTTTCAACGCTCTATTTTTTAAAAACGGCTCTTAACTCTATAAGAAAAGCTAACGGTTTAGATGAAGTTGACACTTATGAGTTTATGGCGTTAGCTAGAGAGAAGGTAAAGGAAGTAGGTTTGGATGAAGATTTCCTTAAAAGGCCAGTAAATTGGGGATTTTCAGGTGGAGAAAAAAAGAGAGCAGAAATATTTCAACTCCTTATCTTACAACCTAAACTGGCCATACTTGATGAAACAGATTCCGGCTTAGATATAGATGCTTTACGGATAGTAGCTAAAGCCGTCGAAAGCATGAGGTCGAAGGAACGTTCTTTCCTCGTTATTACTCACTATCAGAGAATACTTAATTACATCAAACCGGACAGAGTCCACGTTATGGTGGATGGTGTTATAGCTAAATCTGGAGGATTTGATCTTGCGCTAGAGTTAGAAGAGAAAGGATACGGGTGGATAGAGAAAGAGTTGACTTTTGCCGGAGGTAGAGATTTATGAGCGAAACCGTTAGAAGCGTGGATTTAGTGATCGATTCGTATAAAAAAGAGCAGCTGTGTGCTATCAACGACAAAGAAAAGTTGCTCCAATCTGTTGCTGCAGAAAAGTTTTGTGATGTAGGGTTTCCTACTCAAAAACATGAAGAGTGGCGTTTTTTCCCTCTAGGTGAGGTGTCTAAAGTAGTTTTTAAACGTGCTGATAAGCTAAAGATAGATTGTTCTTCTTATAGAGAAGAAAAATTTGGTGTAGTGTTTGTGAACGGTCATCTGTTGGAGGAAGCGGTTTTACTTCCTGAAGGTGTAGAGATTTTTGATACTTCAAATCTCGATTTTACTCCTTTGATAGAAGAAAATCGTTTTGCGCAAAATCCTATGTTGGCTTTTAGTTATTCTCTTTTTGAGAAGAGCTATTTGCTTAGGGTAGATTCTAAAGCTGTTTTGGATAGTCCGATAGAGATGGTCTTTGTAACTCACGCAGATAAGTATAACTTCGTGGTGCCAAAGGTTTTTGTAGAAGTTGGAGATGTTGCGGAAGTTACTTTTGTAGAAAAGCATGTAGGTGGAGGGATCTCAACGTTATCTCTTCCAATAGTAGAGGTGAGTGTTGGAAAGGCAGCTAATGTAACCTATGTACGTGTGTGTGATGAGGAGAGAAAAAGTTACCATTTTTCCTATTCTATATTTTCGGTAGATAGAGATGCTAATTTGTCCGCTGTTTCCTTGGATTTGGGTAGTATTAAGACTCGACACGATCTCGTTGTGATGCTTGTTGGGGAAGGTGCAAGTGCAAGTGTAGATGGTGTGTATTTGCCTCGTAAAAACGATTTAGTTGGAAATTATTTGCTAGTTGAGCATAGGATGCCTCACACTACCTCTCATGAACTTTACAAAGGAGTTTTGCAAGACTCTGCCCGGAGTGTTTTCAAAGGTTTAATTCACGTCTTTAAAGAAGCTCAGAAAACAGATGCTATACAGGAAAACAGGAATATTCTCTTATCAAATGAAGCGTTAGCTCACTCTCTACCGCAACTTTTAATTTTCGCAGATGATGTAAAATGTACACACGCTTCTACTATAGGAAGATTGGATGAAGAAGCCATATTTTACATGAGAAGTAGAGGCGTCAAGGATTCTCTAGCACGCTCGTTGATGGTACACGCGTTTTGTCTGGAAGTTATCGAGAGAGTCTCCAATTCCACTTTAAGGAATAGGTTGGATAAGAAGATACTTAGTGTTATACCTAATAGTGAACTTATAGGTAACTATTTAAGTTCTGAAGTAGACGTGTAATTATGCTGTACGACGTTTATAAGGAGTTTCCTTTAATATATAGAAACAGAGGAAGTTTAGTATATTTGGATAATGCTGCTTCTACTCAAAAACCTAGCATTGTAATAGAGGCTTTAGCAGATTTTTACTTTGAAAGCTATGCTAATGTACATAGAGGTATATATAAATTAGCGGAGAAGGCTACCGCATTGTATGAGGAGGCACGGGAAAAGATTGCGTGGTTTATAGGAGGTAGAAAAGAGGAGGTAGTTTTTGTAAGGGGTACTACTGAAGGGATTAACTTGTTAGCTTATACTCTCAGTTCTAGGTTATCTGCAGGTGACGAGATAGTGATTTCTGTAATGGAACACCATTCAAATTTTGTCCCTTGGCAGATAGTAACAAGTATGAGATCTTTGAATCTGAAGGTTGTAGATATAACCGAGGAAGGCGATTTGGATTGGAAAGATTTTGAGAATAAGATTACTGAAAAAACTAAAGTAGTTGCCATAACTCATCTTTCAAACGTTTTAGGCACCTTAAACGATATAAGAAAGGTTGTAGAGATAGCTCACAGTGTAGGAGCTGTGGTGATAGTGGATGGAGCACAGGCGGTAGCAAGATTAAAAGTGGATGTAGAAGAGCTAGGTTGTGACTTTTATACTTTCTCTGGGCACAAAATGTACGGTCCTATGGGTATAGGGGTTTTGTGGGGTAGATATGAGTTGCTCGAGGAGCTACCACCTTGGCAAGGTGGTGGAGAGATGATAGAAAAAGTTACCGTTTATAACACTAGTTTCAGGAAACCTCCTCATAGGTTTGAAGCTGGCACTCCTAACGTTGCTGGTGCGGTTGCTTTATCTAAAGCTGTAGATTTTATTAGTAGCGTAGGTATAGACAATATAGAGGCACAAGAAGATGAGCTGGTTTCTTATATTTTAGAACGCTTTGGAGAGCTGCGTTGGGTTTCAGTTGTAGGATCTCCTAAGGTGAGGAAAGGAGTTGTTTCTTTCACTGTTGACGGTGTACATCCTCACGATGTGGCAACTATTTTGGGGAATGATGGGATAGCTATAAGGGCTGGACATCATTGTGCACAACCACTTATGGATAGACTTTCCTTGTCAGCTACCTCTAGAATTTCTCTTGGGTGCTATAATACTAAAGATGAAATAGATATGTTCTTTAAATCTTTAGAAAACGTTAGAAAGGTTTTTGCATGATAGATTCTCTCTACAGAGATCTTATAATTGATCACTACAAGTTTCCCCGCAACTTTAGGAGGATAGAGAGTGCTACTGTTGTAAAAGAAGGAGATAATCCTCTATGCGGCGATAAGATAACTCTTTATCTTAAAGTTGAAAACGGTAAAGTGGTTGATGTATCTTTTGAAGGATCTGGTTGCGCTATCTCTCAAGCTTCAACCTCTCTTTTAACTGAAACTGTGAAAGGTAAGCAGGTAGAAGAGATAAAGTGTATTGTTGGAGAATTTTTAGCTATGTTGACGGAAGGAAAGCAACCTTCTGTAGATTTGGGAAAATTGTTAGCTTTGGAGGGAGTTAAAAACTATCCTATGCGTGTTAAGTGCGCGACTTTAGGATGGCACACGCTTGAACAAGCTCTTAAGGAAATTGGGTGAGAACCTTTTCTCTTATAGGTTTTCTTTTGCTTTTTCCATCTATAGCTGAAGGGCAGAAGGAAGATATCTATTTGTATAAGTGGAAAATTAAAGGGTTTATCAGGTTTGTTGCCAGTATAATAGGACCTAGTAGAGGTGGGGCGCGATTAGTGTTCTCGGAAAACAATCAGGAGCGTAAAATAGAACTGCTTTTGACAGCTCCCGGTACGAGAGATTACTACCTGTACGGAGCTATTCTTGATGATAGATACAATACTTTGTCTGTATGGTACGAGTATAGGTATGGCAATAAGCAGAAGAAATACGAAGATAAAAAACTTCCAAAATCTGCTTTTTCTATACCCTCTGCTATATTGTATTTACGGGAAAGATCTCCATTTGTAAAAGAGGAGAAATTAATATGGTCCAAGGGCAGGCTATATCCAGTGGTTATAGAACCTGTTGGCGATGAAAGCGAAACGGTTAGAAAGTACTACGTATCTGGTATTCGTAAAGAGGGGTTTCGTTATTGGAAAGGATCGTTTAGTATAGAATTTAGGAATAACGATCCTAGAGTATTAGAAATAGGGCAAGGTTTTGCCGTTGTTAAGCTTGAGATGGTACGCAAGGAGGTTAGAAATGGGTAGAGCGGTAGTTGGGGGAGTTGTGTTAGCAGTTTTGCTTTCATTATCGAGTTGTAAAAAGGAAGCAAAGGAAAAGGAGATGGTGGAAGAAACTGTGAAAGAAGAAGAATCTCCTACTGATGTTAAGGTAGAACCTACAGTGGCGTATGCTTTTCTTATGGGAGGAGAGAATAGTGCACAATCTAGTGGGATAGCTTGGTTTGAAGAGGCTGATGATGGCAAGACTAGGATTAGAGTTCGTGTAGATGGTTTGCCTGCCGGTGAGTACGCTGTGCATGTTCATGAACGTGGGGATTGTAGTGATGACAATTTTGAGAGTGCTGGAGGACATTTTAACCCCGATAATAAGAAACATGGTGCACCGGATGCAGAAGAGAGGCACGCTGGTGACTTGGGAAATATCAAAGTTGAAGAGGATGGGTTGGGCGAAATGGAGCTGTGGAGTGATAAACTTAGGGTAAAAGTTAGTGATTATTCTGTTGTTAACAGGGCTGTGATAGTTCATGAAAAACCTGATGACTTTAAGTCGCAACCTAGTGGTAACGCTGGTTCTAGAATAATGTGTGGAGTTGTAAAGTATACAACTGTTGACGAGGAAACTCTTTTCCCAGATCTAGAAGAAGTTAGAAGAGTAAGAAAATTATCTGAAGGCTTATCAGAGGAAGAGATGGAAAAATTGGATGAAGAACAGCTGGACGAGTTGAGTAGAGGGGTGCATTGAAATGATAGTGGTTAAAAGAGCAAAGAAGTACGGTTTTTGTGCTGGTGTTAGGATTGCAGATAGGGAAGCTCGTAAATTTGCTAAAAAAGGTGGTAGGGGCGCTATATTAGGTCAGTTGGTTCATAACGAAAGGGTTGTTGAAGAGCTAGAAAAACTTGGGTTGCGTACTATAAATAGCATAGATGAGTTGGAAAATGGGGAGGTTCTAATATTTTCAGCTCATGGAGTTCCTCCTTCTTATCATTATTTTGCAAGAAGAAAAGGAGTTAAAGTTTTAGATACAACGTGTCCTTTTGTGTACGATATTCACGACGAAGCTTCTGAAGCTTTAAAGGAAGGTTATCACCTGGTGTTTATAGGAAAAGCTAATCACAGAGAAGTAATAGGGTATACAAACGATCTTGATGATGATCTTTATCACGTTATAAGTTCATTGGATGAGGCTAAGAGGGTAAATTGGAAATTATATGGGAAGATCAAAATATTTTTTCAAACAACTTTGAATGCAGATGATTACAGAGAGGTTGTAGATTATATAAAAAAATCTGCGAACTTTGTAGAGGTTACCTCTACCATATGTTATGCTACAAAGGAGAATCAGGAAGCTGCTCGTGAACTTGTGCAAGACGAAGAGATCGACATTGTTATAGTTGTTGGAGGTAAAAATAGTGCAAATACCAAGCATCTTTGGGAGATATGTTCTCGCTACAAACCTAGTTACCTTGTCCACGATACTTCAGATCTAAAGAAGGAATGGTTTGTTGGTGTAAAAACGGTTGGCCTTACAGCGGGAGCCTCTACACCAGATTCTCTTATAGATGACGTGGAAAACGCTATATTAGAGATCTCTAAAAATGTTTAAACTTTTTGATCTGAGGGAAAGAGCTAAAGGGCGTTCTATCAAGGTAGTGGTACCAGAGATTGAAGATGAAAGGGTTTTAGCAGGGGTTAAACGAGCGGTCACGGAAAACGTTGTAGGAGAAGTAATAGTACCTTATTCTTTAGATATAGATTTAGGAGTAAAGTATACTTGCTGCACTCCAGATAATTATAAGAACGAAGTTCCAGAGAGTGTAACGTCTAAGCTCTTATCTAAAGGGGTGGATTGGAAGGACAAATTCTTTTTTTCTTCCATACTAGTCAGGTTGGGTATAGCAGATGCTGCGATAATGGGAGCAAATGTTCCTACTGCTATTACTATAAAATCTGCTTTGTATTGTGTTGGTTTGGAAAAAGGTATAGACGTTCTCTCTTCCTGTTTTCTTATAGAGTTGCCTGATGGGAGAAATTTTGTGTATTCAGATTGTGGTGTTGTTCCCGATCCAACTTCTGATCAGCTGGCAGATATTGCAGTGTCTGCCGCTGAAAGTTGTAGAAAATTTTTTGGTTTGGAGCCCGTGGTTGCGTTATTATCTTTTTCTACCAAAGGGAGTGCTTCTCACCCTTTAGTAGAGAAGGTCCAGATTGCGTATAAACACTTGCTTAATCGTGATTTAGATTTCGAATTTGATGGTGAGTTGCAGTTTGATGCTGCCGTGGATATTGAAGTGGGTAAACGTAAGGCGCCTACCAGTTCTATTGTAGGAAGGGCAAATGTTTTTATTTTTCCTGATTTAAATTGTGGCAATATAGCCTATAAAATAACTCAAAAGCTTGCAAATGCTCGAGCTATAGGACCAGTTTTGCAGGGGCTAGCTAAACCTGTACATGATCTGTCTAGAGGGTGTAGCAAGGAGGATGTTTTTGATCTTTTATGCGTAGCTGCATTGGATAGTAAATAGAGGAGGAGACAGATGAAGGTTTTGGTAGTAGGTGGTGGTGCTCGAGAACATGCGCTGTGTTGGAAGTTAAAAAAATCGCCACAAGTAAAAGAGCTCTACTGTGCTCCTGGCAACGGTGGTATCTCTGAAATAGCTGATATAGTTCCACTGGGAGTAGAGGAGATATCTAATATTGCGGATTTTGCGGAAGAAATTGGGATAGATCTTACAGTTGTTGGTCCAGAATTGCCTCTAGCTCTAGGAATAGTTGATGAATTTATATCTAGGGGACTTAGGATCTTTGGACCAACTTCTCTTGCTGCAGAACTTGAAAGTAGCAAGCTTTTTGCTAAAAGATTTATGGAAAAATATAGAATACCTACGGCTCCTTACGTGGTAGCAAAGAGTGCAGAGGAGTTGGTTAAAAAAAGTAAGAAATTCAAATTTCCTTTTGTAGTGAAAGCTGACGGTTTAGCTGCAGGTAAAGGTGTATTTATAGTTGAGAATAAACGTGATTTGGAACGAGCCGTTGATACCTACTTTGTGAAGAAAAAATTTGGTAAAGCGGGAGAGACTGTTATAGTAGAAGAGTTTCAGGAAGGAGTGGAGACCTCTTTTACCCTTATAACTGACGGGGATACGATAATACCTCTTCCTACAGCTAGAGATTATAAAAGATTGTTAGATGGTGATACGGGACCTAATACAGGAGGAATGGGAGTTTATTCTCCTTCTATATACGTTGATAGCGCGGTTGTAGATAGTATTATAAAAGAGATAGCTATACCTACAGTTTTGGGTATGAAGGAAAGTAACAGAGTATTTAGAGGCTTTTTATATATAGGGCTAATGATAACAGATGATGGTCCTAAAGTACTTGAATACAATGTTAGGATAGGGGATCCGGAAAGTCAGGTTATTATGATGCGTTTTGATGACGATCTCTTTGAAATTTTATACGAAGCTAGCGTAGGTAAGTTGGATTTTAAACGGTTGAATTTGAGTAAGTCGGTAGCTGTTTGTGTAGTACTAGCTAGCGAAGGATATCCGTTTAATCCGGTAAAAGGTGAAAGAATAGTCGGATTGGAAGATGCTAAAAATATAGACAAGGTTGAAATTTTTCATGCTGGTACTAAGAAAACGGAGGAAGGGTTTATTACTTCTGGTGGAAGGGTTTTAAGTGTATCTGCTCACGATACAGATTTTAAGATGGCTGCTTTGAGAGCATATAAAGCTGCAGACCTGATAGATTGGCCGTCAAAAATATGTAGGACAGATATAGCTAAGGATGCTATAGAGAGAGTTGTAGAGTGAGTTGTAGAGATTGTGTATTAATAAAAAGGGTGGTAATAGAAAAAGGGTATAAGTATATTACGGTATTGCTTAGACACGCTACTAGAGAGAGAGTCTGCAAAGTAAAAAAAGGTGACATTGAAAGTTTAGATGTAGGGACGCTTGTTATTGTAGAGAAAGAGGATGGTTTAGATGAGTTTGCTAAGGTTTTGAAGAAAAGATCTCCTGTTTTTAAACCCTGCCAACTAACAAACGCCGTAAAGTTCAAGAGAGTTGTTTCCGATGAAGATCTGCTATTGTACGACAATATTCGTGATTTTGAGAATAGAGCTCGTTCTATTATGAAAGAGTTGATAAGTTTGTTAGAGTTAGAGATGAATCTCGTTAAGATAGTAAGTAATGTCGAGATGAAGACGGTAAGGGTCTATTTTACAGCGCCTCAAAGGGTGGATTTTAGGGAACTGGTGAAATTAGCGGTTAAGAAGTTGAAAGCAAGGGTGCATATGCAGCATATAGGAGCTAGGGATGCTACTAAGATAGTGGAAGGGATGGGTGTGTGTGGTCGTAGAACGTGTTGTTCTTCGTGGTTGGACGATTTTCAATCTGTCTCTATGAACATGGTGAAGGCGCAGCTTTTAGTTTCTAGTTCTTCTAAGATAACCGGTAAATGCGGCAAGCTCCTGTGTTGTTTAGCGTACGAGTATAACAACTACGTGTAGATAAAACTCATTTTATGTACTCTGCTATTGTTACAATGGGTGATCCAACAGGTGTTGGATTGGAAGTTTTTTTCAAAGCTTTTAGAGTGTGTAGCGATATTTTTACTCCTATACTGGTTGCAGATAGATCTTCTGTAGAGGTAGCAAAAAAGTTGGTAGGAGACGTTGTTGATCGTTTCCGTTTTGTTTCTACTTTTTGTGAGATCTGTGGTGGGTTTGAAAGTCCTCTTATATACCAAATAGATTCTCTTGATAGGGATATAACTTACGGAAAACCTACTTACGAAGATGTAAAAGTTGCGCAAGCTTCTATTGACAAGGCTGTTGAGCTAATCAGTAGAGGTATTGGAGATGTTCTTATAACACTGCCTGTTAGTAAATACTATTTTACCAAATTCTTAGGTATCGAGTTTGTTGGTCATACTCATTATCTGGCTTCTAAGTTTGGGTTAGAAGAGTACGGTTCTGAGTATCTTATGTTATTTGTGACTCCTGATTTTAAGGTAGCTTTTCTTTCAGATCACCTTCCTCTTGCCCAAGCTATCTCGCTTGTTAAAAAAAGGCGTATAATAGAAGTAGTGCAGCTGCTTTTGGAATATAGATTGGATATAGAGCCTATAGCAGTATGTGGGTTAAACCCTCACGCTGGTGAAGGAGGTTTGCTGGGTAGAGAAGAGATAGAGGAAATAATACCTGCTGTTGAGGAGCTAAGAGCTCGAGGAGTTAATATAGACGGCCCGTTTTCTCCCGATTGTGCTATTGATTTGGCGCTAGAAGGCAAATTTGAGACTGTGCTTTCTCTTTACCATGATCAAGTGCTAGTTCCTATAAAACTTATCTATAAGAGAAAAAATGTGAACGTTACCGTTGGGTTACCTTATATACGGCTCTCTCCCGATCATGGTACCGCTTACGAGATAGCTGGGTTGGGAGTAGCTGATTGCAGTTCTATGGTTGAAGTTGTTAAGGTGGGAAGTATATTGCTAAAGAATAGGGGGAGGATGTAAGATATGAGTGTAGAGTCTCTAGGGCAATTTACTACAGGTACTATAGAGAAGTTAGAAAATATACGAGAAGAGATAGCTATTTTGCGTGAGAGGCTAGATAAGTTGGAAGAAATGAAAGGTAAAGTTAATCCAAAGGTTTATGAAAGAATACGCAGGGATTACTTATCGAGGATAGAGCAGTTTGATAAAGAGGCACAACCTCTTGAGAAGGAATTACATAAGGATTATAAAGAGCTTATGAAAATATATAAATCTTTAGCTAGACAGATAGAGGATCTGGAGCTGCAGATAGAGGAAGTTGAGGTTAGATACGAGTTAGGAGAATTTAGCGATGAATCTTGCGAGCAACGGTTGAGTGAGTTGAAGGATCGGTTGGAAAAAGAAAGGGAGGATTTTGCGAAAATTGAATCTATAAGAAATAGGTTTTTAGAAGTTTTGCCTACTCTTGAGAGTGATAGGGGAGAATATAAAGCTGAAGAAGAGCTGGTAGAAGAGGAGCTGAAAGAGGAGGAATTTTTTGATGAGGAGGAAGTGGTAGAAGAGATTTTTGAGGATAAAAGTGAGAAGGATAGTGAAGAGATTGCAGTTTATGAGGATCAAGAAAGTGAAGAGGAAATTATAGAAGAGGAAGAAGCAGGGTTTCCTCCTGAGTTACCTCCTATGACTAGGGAGATAGAGGAGGAGAAGATAGAATTTTCTGATGAGATAGAATCTGATGAAGTTGAGATTACGAGAGAAGAAACGGTGGGTACAGTGGTGGATCAGACGGATAGTATGAAAACAGTTTTTCTTGACGATGATAGAACGGATGTTAAAATGTTCGGTGCAGAAGCTTCACCTTCTTTTAGCGGAGAAGCTAGGTTGATTTTGGCTGAAGAAGGGGAGGAATATATTCTTACCGGTGATTATATATCTATCGGTAGAGCACCTGATAATGACATAAGAGTTATGGATGAAGCCGTTTCTAGGTATCATGCTGCTGTGGTTTTAACAGAAAAAGGTTATGTTATAAGAGATCTACAATCTAACAACGGTACCTACGTGAACGGTGAATCTATAGATGAAATATTACTTAAGGATGGTGATACTATAAGTATAGGGACCAAAGTTTTGTACTTTAAGGTGGAGTAGTAGACATTTGTAGGAGGTAGTTATGGGAAAGGTAATGGAGATAGAAGAAATTTCCTTTCAAGATAAAGTCTTAAATTCGGATAAGCCTGTTTTGGTAGATTTCTGGGCACCTTGGTGTGCGCCGTGTCGCATGCTAGCACCTGTTTTAGAAGAGATAGGAGAAGAGATGAGCGATAAAGTTAAAATTATGAAACTTAATGTAGATAACAATCAGTCTATAGCTGCTAATTATGGGATTATGGGAATCCCTACTATGATTCTTTTTAACAAGGGGCAAGAAGTTGATCGTTTAATAGGTATGTACCCTAAAGAGCACATAGTAAGCTGGCTCGAGAGTAGAATAAGGAGCTCGTCTAACTCCTGATATTTAGTAGTTGAATAGAGCCGTAAAGGATAACGATTATAGTTGGTACCCAAGATGCTAGGGTAGGGGGGAGGAGGCCTACTCTCCCTAAACTGTAGAAGAACGATTGAATAACTAAATACACTATAGCTACTGCTAATCCTGTTCCAATGCTTGCGAGTGTACCTTTATCACTTTTGCGAAAAGAAAATACTATTGCTATAAGCACCATACCTACGCTAAGAATAGGGTAGGATATACGTTTTGCTAGCTCCATCTCTTCCTTATACGTTTTTTTTCCTAAAAGTTGTAAGGACTTTGTTAATTCTTTTAGATCTTTGTATCTAAGTTCTTCCCGCAATTGGAACTCCCTTTCAAAAGTTGCAGGGTTATCTGGTAAAGAGAGTACAATTTCTTTGAATTTTAGGTAACGTTCTATTTTTGTTAAGTCAAATTCTCTAAACCATCCTGCTAGAAGTTCCCAACTATTATTACTGTTGTTGTCGAGGTACTTCATTCTTTTTGCTCTAGCCCGAAATTTTATTCCTTCTGCTGGATCTATTTTTATTATTTGGGGGTTTATCAACTCTTTTTTCTCGGGATCGTAGTAAAGGTAGTTGTAAATATACATCTGATGCCCTAGAGTCCAAAATCTGTTGCTTTTTATTTCGTGAATACTTTTACCCATGATCTTATAGCCTAGTTCTCTTCTTTTGTGTATTATTTGGGGAAGTAAGTCGAGATGGACCGGGATCATAAAGATTGATACGATGACAGCAATAAGCAGTATTGGAACAGATAGACGGTACGAACTTATACCACATGAGTTAAAAGCTGTTACTTCGTTGTTTTTGTTTAGTATTGCCAGCGTTATAAAAGTAGTTATAAGAAATACGAATGGGCTTAGAGATGCAAGGTTTTCTAGTGTGAAGAGCGCTATATACGTTAGAATTTCTTCTACTTTTGGATTGTTTTTGGCAATATGTTCAGATCTTTCCATAAATTCTGCTATTACTATTAGAGATGAGAAAGAAGTTACTACTATGATCGAGATTTTTAAAAATAATAAGGTTATGTAACGAAACAGGATAAATGTTAAGTGCACATTCGATTTTCTAGTGGGTGAAAACGTTATCCTTTTTTTTGTAAATTTTTTTATCATTCTTTTTATCAACTGGTGACTAGAATCGCTGATGGGTTTTGCTTTCCTGTATAAGAGGTATATTATTGTTGTCGTTATTGTCAAATTTGCTATCCAGGGGGCAAATATAGGATTAGCCAACTTAGCTTTTGCTAGATCTTCTGAAGCAGTTATAAGTACGTAGTATACAGCAATTACTAGTAACGATATAAAGAACGGAGATTGTTGAGCTTTTCTGCTGGTTGAGATAAGTAGAGGGGCTAGAAAGGAGAATAGCAAAGGGGTTAAAGATAGAGCGTATCTCTTGTGCAACTCTGTTAGATAAAAAGTTTTGTCTCTGGAAGTTGCAATTTTTCTTTGTAGTTCTGTTAATGTCATAGAACGTGTTCCTTTGGTCGTAGTTTGAGACCATATGTGAGGAGCATCTATCACTATAGCTAAGTTGGAATGGTTTGTTATTATATAGTTATCTGGCTTATTAAAGTCTGTTTCATGGGTTATAGCGTTCCTGAGATGTAATTTTATTTTGTTTTTAGCGGTGTCTATTTCTACAATACCTTCTTGAGCAAATATCAGGGTTTTAGCAGTATTAGTTGGCTCATCTATCTCTGCAAATAGTACATTCTTCCATGCTTTCTCTTTTTTGTCTGTGAAAAATATTAGGTAGTTTCCCCATCCTCGATAAAAGGTATAAGGTTTTATGTTGTCTTGCATAGTAGCTATAAGTATCTCGTAATATTTTTGTCGCAATTTGAAGTTATATTTAGGCATAGTATCTATCAATAGAAAAAAATTTAATACTGAGAAAAGAATCCCTATTGTTCCTAGAGGTAGAAGTATTCTAATAATAGGTATCCCACAACTCTCGAGGGCTACTATTTCGTTATCTGCGCTTAGCTTAGATAAAAATATTAGATTCCCTAATAGGATACCCATGGGTATAGTTAGTACAGTTATGTTAGGTAGAGTAAATTTTGTAAGTTCTAAAATATCGCTTATAGTAGTGCCCTCTAAAACTAAAATATCTGTTATAGAAAATATGAAACGTACCAGCAAGATTAGAGTATATACACTGAAGCCTAATATTATGTAGAATATAGAACCTACTACTATGTATTTGAATAATATCCTATTCATTTGAATATGATGGACTATTTTACATTAATGTTCATTGATTATATCGTAGTGCCTGTGCTGTTTGTTTACGTTACGTTGGATAGGTGTATTTCCTATAAGTAAAATTATGTAAACTAAATTTCTTATAAAAAAATTAGGACCAAATTAGTTATAATATTCTAAAAGTTCTTTTAAGAAGGAGGTATTGACGTATGAGTTTTAATTTACCTGACTTGCCATATCCGTACGATGCGTTAGAGCCTTACATAGACGTTGCTACTATGTTTATACATCACACTAAGCATCACGCAGGTTATACTAATAAGTTAAACGATTCTATCTCCAAATATCCAGATCTCGGTGATAAAACTATAGAAGAATTATTGGGAGATATAACTTCCCTACCTAGTGATATTCAAACGTCGGTTCGCAATAATGGTGGCGGTTACTATAACCACTCTCTTTTCTGGAAAATCATGTCTCCAAATGGTGGTGGAGAACCTAGTGGAGATCTGATGGAAGCTATAACTTCTACTTTTGGTTCTTTTGTAGAGTTCAGGAAACAGTTTTCACACGCCGCGAATTCCAGGTTTGGATCCGGTTGGGCCTGGCTTATAGTAGTAGATGGTAATTTAAAAATAACTTCCACACCTAACCAGGATAATCCACTTATGAAAGGTTTGGTTGATGATGTTGGTATTCCTATTTTAGGATTGGACGTTTGGGAACACGCTTATTATCTAAGGTATCAAAACAGAAGACCGGCTTACGTTGAAAATTGGTGGAATGTGGTTAACTGGGATGAAGTGGCTAAAAGATTTAAGGATGCCCTATAATACTGCATAAGACTGTTAAACAAACTGTTTTAGGAGGTGGTATTTAATGACCACCTCCTATTTTTATTTGGTTTTTAGTCTAGTAGAAATTAAGAGGACAGCATGTGAGGGTATTTAAAATCTGTAGGAGGAGTAAATGTTTCTTTTATGGCCCTTGCGCTAACCCATCTTAGTAGGTTTAGGAAAGATCCAGCTTTATCGTTTGTACCTGAAGCTCGTGATCCTCCAAAAGGTTGTTGATTAACTATTGCACCTGTGGGTTTGTCGTTTATGTAGAAATTGCCTGCTGCATACTTTAGTTTATTTGTCATATGAGAGATTACTCTTCTGTCATTTGCGAAGATAGATCCAGTTAAGCCGTATTCGCTAGTTGTGTTGCACAAATCTAACGTTTCTTCAAGGTTACTATCTTCGTAGATAAACAGCGTTAGAACTGGACCGAATATCTCTTCGCTCATAAGTTTACCGCGCGGATTAGTAGTTGTATAAATTGTAGGTTCTATAAAGTAACCTATACTGTCGTTATATTTACCTCCAGTAACGGTTTCATATTCTGGTGAAGAATTGGCGTAGTCTATGTAGCTTCTTATTTTGTTGAAAGCTTTTCTATCTATAACGGCACACATAAAGTTGCTAAAGTCCTCAGGAGAACCCATTTTTATCTCTTTTACACCTTCTATGAGGTATTCTTTCACTTTAGGCCATATAGATTTAGGGATATATGCTCTTGAAGCTGCTGAGCATTTTTGACCTTGGTATTCAAAGGCTCCTCTTATAAGGGCTGTAACTAACGCCGGGATATCAGCGGATGAGTGAGCAAAAACAAAATCTTTGCCCCCCGTTTCTCCAACTACACGTGGATAATACTTGTATTTGTCTATAGACTCACCCATTTTTCTCCACATATATTTAAAAGTAGCTGTAGATCCAGTAAAATGCACGCCAGCTAAATCTGGTGAAGGTAGGATAGCTTCTCCGGCTTCGCTACCGCGTGCTGGAACAAAATTTATAACTCCGGGTGGTAAACCTGCCTCGATAAGTAGTTTCATAACGTAGTAGGAAGATAACACTGAATTTATAGAGGGTTTCCATATTACAGTGTTGCCCATCATAGCAGGTGAGGTTGGCAGATTACCTGCTATAGAGGTGAAATTAAAAGGTGTTACGGCGAAGATAAATCCTTCTAAAGGTCTATACTCTACTCTGTTCCATACACCTTTTACGCTATCTGGTTGTTGCTCATATATAAATTGCATGTAGTAAGGATTGAATCTCCAAAAATCTATAAGTTCACATGCAGAATCTATTTCTGCTTGGTAAACGGTTTTGCTTTGTCCTAGCATAGTAGCAGCGTTCAGTGTATACCTCCAACTAGTAGATAGGTATTCAGCAGCTTTTAGGAATATAGATGCTCTATCAAACCAGGAGGTGTTAGACCACTCTTGCCAACTTTCTAAAGCACTGTTTATAGCTTTAGAAAACTCTTTCTCTCCTGCTAGATGTACCGTGGCTAAGACATTTTGGTGGTTATGTGGTTCTACTATATCTCTGGTGTTACCTGTGTAAATCTCTTCTCCGCCTATTATAACGGGTATTTCGATACGTTCTTTTTTTATAGTTAGTAACTCTTCTTTTAGTCTCTTCTTCTCTTCAGAACCTGGGGAATACTCTTTTACAGGTTCATTGGTTGGTTTTGGTACTTTGAATACAGCTTCACTCATTTTCTCCTCCTTTGTAAAAATAGGAATATAGTATATCTCCTGAGATATTTATTTTGGCCATGTATGGCGCCACAGGCCCTCCTTGGATAACGTTAACTTCTATAATCCAAGGACCGCCTGGTAAGAGAGTTGGAAATATTCCTTGGAGGTTCCTTTCTAAATGTTGTAAAGGCTTAAGGGTTAAGTAGGTGTTTGTTATAGGATTACCCATGGCATCTTTTAACGTTATACCTATAATGGTTGGGTATTCAGCCAAATTTATAACTCCGAGGCTTGTATAGAAAATACCGTTCTGCTCAGCTCCAAATATAAAAGCTTTTTCCCCGTATGATATAGATATATAATCGGGATCCAAGAAAGGGATAAAACTCGCGAAAATATAATTATCGGTAGTTTGGGGTTTCTTAGCTTTTGCTAAAATTCCACCGATGCAAACGGTATCTTTTACTACTACTGCTCCAGTATCCTCTTCTCTATCGAATATATTTAGGACCGCATCTTCTGCTAGGAAGTTTTCGTGTGGAGCTAAATTTATAGTTTCTGTTATACCTTCGTTTAGATTGTTTTTGCCTCTTCTTAGAAAAACTATTGATGTGTCTTTACTCTCCATCTCTAGATTTTTTACGAATAGATCTGATCGAAACGTTACCTCAAATAAGCCGGGACCTCTTACTATACGTTGAGATATTGAACTGTTTGTGGAAGGTAAGGGATACGAATATATAATGAATTGGTCTTGTGATACAGTTTGGAGCACCGTAGCAGCCGCTGTGAATTTTATGGAATCGGATTGCAGCTTGGCACTGTAAGGACCTTCGTATCCGTCTAAGGGAAAAATTTGATCGATTCTACGTAATCTATTACCTTTTGCGCCTAAGTTGAAAGTATAGTTTCCAACTTGGTTTCCATATCTATCGTATAGGGTTACTGTAACTGAGCCTCCGTTATTTGAGAGGTTTGCAACGAGTAAACTACTTATAAAAAAGTCGCTTTTTATGAGTGGATACATTAGCTTTTCTGAGGTTTCTTGTGTTTTTTCTTCAATCTCCTGCATAAATAGGCCAAAGGTTCCTTCACTTGCACTAAAGTCTTCTACGTAGGTTCGAGCTAGGGAATACGCTTTACTTCCCTCTTGAGGACATATATAAACAAGCTGCAGCGTTCCCAAAGCTTGTTCCAACTCCCAAGCCCATAAGGGAATATCTTCTATGGATACAAGTTTATAGTTTGGAATATATATACTTGCAGTTATGGGAGATAAATTTTGATGTCCTCGAGCTAGGTAATGAAGCTCTACCAAGCAGCCAAAGTCGTTAGGGTTGTATAGCATAAGATCTGTAGAGTATATACCGCTATTTCCACGTGGACCTGATATTATGAAAGGAATAAGAGAGGTTGAGTTGTACCATTCTACAGGGTTACCATTTACAGCTAATTCTTTAGTTACTGTTATACTCTCCCCATTTTTTAGCGTTAATACGGCTCTTATGGTGTAAACTCCAGGATCTAAAAATGTGTAAATTGCCTTGCCTACTATGTTGTTTTTCTCAACCCATACACCATTTTCTCCAAAATGCCATCTTATTTGTTCTACGTTGTTGTATTGAGCTGGCTTTAGGGAAAAACTTAGTGTTTTCCCCGTTTCTGCTGGTGGGTCGGTAAGTTCTATATAGTAATCGGGAGCTAGTAGGTTTAAAACCTCTTCTTCGACTCCTGGATAGAGGATCTCTGTTAATAGATCGTATCCTCTCCCGTTTGGATGACCTACAGGATCTTCGTTTCCTTGGTAATAATACTCGGAGAATAGATTGGGAGTTTGGATAAACCCTTCGAATGTGTCTATAAAGCGCCAATTTTTTTCCTGGGCTAAGTTAGCTATTGAGTCTCTCAAATCTCTTGTTACCTCGTTGTTGGAATCTACTGTTGCTTCAGGTCTCCGTGGTATAACGGAGGCTATTATAACCTTGAGTCCTCTGTCTTCAGCTTTCTGTCCTATCCTTGATAGATTAAAGGTAATAGTCTCTACAGATAACCCTCTACTGATATCGTTTGTTCCCTCCATAAGGATAAATATATCTCCATTACCCTCATCTAAAGACTCCTCTACCCTATTAAGTCCTCCTCCGGTTGTTTCTCCAGGAGCTCCGTGATTTAGTACTTTAGTGTTCAAGGAATTCTCTCCAAGGGAATTTTCCAATCTTGGAGGATATCCTTTATTTGTAGGGGAAGGCGGTGCATCGTCGAAATCGCCAGCTGTTATACTATCTCCAAAAGCTATTATTCTTATTTGTTCTTCCGCTACAACTAGTTGCGATACAAGGAAAACTATTATTATCGCTTTTGCTATCACCACCAAATACTATCTATAAAGTTTCTATCTTCACTTCTATCACAGTTGTCTAGGTTGTAAGCATTCGTTTTATTCAAAAAGTTGAAGTTTAGCTCCTTCTAGTCTCTCCAGAATTATGAAATTTCTACACCACTCTACCCCATAATTCAGTATCAAGCAAACCTATTTGGGTAGAAGGTGGATTTTTGTACAAACCTTCTTTCAATCTAGTAAAATTTTTCTATAAGCTCTTTTATGGTGTCAGCTACCTCTTCTTCTGGTCTCCCTTGGATTTCTTCTCTCTTCATGAAATATGCTACCTTTCCATTCTTAAAAAATACGATAGATGGACTGGATGGAGGTAGTTCGCTTATTTTATCTCTAGCCGTTTTGGTAGCTTCTATATCTTGTCCTGCAAATACGCTGGCCATAGAAACCCTTTTATCGCTGTTTTCCACCGCGATTCTTATAGCAGCTCTTGCTACTGATCCTGTACAACCACACATGGAGTTAAATATAAGTATTCCATCTTTTAAACTACTAAACCAGTTTTCCACCTCTTCAGGGGTTGTCAGTTCTTTTACTCCTATATTTACCAACTCGTCTCTCATATATTGAACTACTCCTGGATTAAACGGCATCTCTACCTCCCTTATATTGATTGTTTGGAGGTGACGGTGGGATTCGAACCCACGTATGAGGGATTTGCAGTCCCTTGCCTATCCACTTGGCTACGTCACCAATACCGTAATGGAGCGGGAAACGGGATTCGAACCCGCGACCCCGACCTTGGCAAGGTCGTGCTCTACCACTGAGCTATTCCCGCTTCTCTACAGAGGAAGAATAGAATAAAATGTTGGTGTTGTCAAGTATTGTTGCAGGTGAGATCGTTATTTTAGAGAATTTTTTAATCTCCGTGTAACTATATGTGGTGTGAATTTTTTCTTTAGGCGTAGGTTTTGTGATTAAGCTTTTGCCTAGAAATAAGTTTTATAGCTATGGTAGGATTTGAAATTTTCCTGTAGTTTTTAAGGTGTATATAGTTGTGCGTAGTTTTAGTTTGATCTAGGAATGATCTTTTTAAAAAATTTTTAATTTTAATGTTTGGTTTTATCTTCTTTTCTGGTAACTGAGACTTTCTTGATGGTTCTTCCTGTTACCTCTTCTACGGTGAATACTAAATTCCCTATCTCAACTTTTTCACCTACTTTAGGTGTTCTACCTAACCTATCCAAGATAACCCATGCTAGAGTCTCATTTTCTATATCTTCTTCTATATTAGTCTCTCCTAATATGCGAGCCACATCTCCAAAGGTTGCTTTAGCATCGGCTCTAATAAATTTTCCTTTATTTTCTATAAATGGCATCTCTTCGTCAAATTCGTCTTCTATAGATCCTACTATTGCTTCTATAACATTTTCTAGTGTGACTATACCTATAATGTTACCGAACTCATCGTAAACGTAAGCTAAGTGTATTTTTTCCTTCCTCATTTTTTTAAGTAGTTCATCTAGCCTTATCGTTTCAGGTACTTCTAGTTTGTTTCTTGCTAGCTTGGAAAGATCTTCTGGTATCTTACCTACTCTAAAAAGGTCCTTTATGTGAATAGTACCTATTACATTATCGAGGCCTCCTTTGCATAACGGTAATCTGGTATGACCACTGTCTCTGGCTATTTTTAGGTTTTCTTCTAGTGGTTTTTCTAGGGAGAGGAATACTACCTCATTTTTTGGTACCATAACGTTTTTTGCTGTTCTATCCTTGAATTCTAGTACTTTGTAAAGCATCATCTCAGTTTCGTCAAATTGTTTCTCGTTGGCTAAGTTGTATATAGCAAGTTTTAATTCTCCAAGAGAAACTTGTTGTTTATCTAGAGTATCTTCTATACCTACAATCTTAAGTAGAATGTTTGCTACCCCGTTTAAAGCTGCTATAAATGGTGCTACAACAAAAGAGAAAACTAGTAAAGGTATTGTAACAAACATAGAGGTTTCTTTGGTTTTTCTTATGGCTAGTGATTTTGGTGCTAGCTCTCCTATAACGATATGGGCAAAGGTTATTATTGCGAATGCTGTAGCAAGGCTGATCATGTGCAATATCTGTTCTGTTAGTTCCACGTTGAAAAAGCGCAGAATTTTGGAGATAACTATTGCGAAAGCTGGTTCACCTATCCATCCTAAGGCTAGGCTGGTTAAAGTTATACCTAATTGTGTAGCAGAGAGGTAATAGTCTAGGTTATCTATTATGTACAGCAGCTTCTTGCCTATTCGAGGAGATCGTTGGGCGAGTTCTTGTGCTTGGAAACGTCTAAGTTTTACTATGGCAAACTCTGCTGCAACAAAAAAACCGTTTAGAAGCACAAGAATAACAGCCGTTGCAATTGCCCATCCTAAAGGAAGTGGAAGAACATCTATCTTGTGATTAAGTGCCAATTCTTTCTATATCTCCTTGTATAATTGTATTTGATATAAGAATTTTTTTTATTAACATAAGCAATGTATATATTACAGCAAAATAATGGTAAGGTGTGAAAGGAGGGAAAAGCAATTAAGAAGCATCGCCAAAAAGAACCCCGTGTTAATGAAAGAATAAGGCGTAGTCCAGTTAGGCTGATAGATGAGGATGGTACACAATTGGGTATTGTGGAATTGCAAGAGGCTAGAAGGATAGCTTCTGAAAAAGGTTTGGATCTAGTTGAAGTTGGTCCTGACGCTAATCCACCAGTTGTTAAAGTGATGGATTGGGGCAAATATAGGTTTGCCCGAGAAAAAAAAGCCAAAGAAAGTAAAAAGAAACATCACGTTATAGAGATAAAAGAGATAAAGTTTAGCCCCACTATAGATTCTTCAGATTTTGAACGTAAAACGGAAAAGATAAAGCAATTTATAGAGAAAGGAAAGAAGGTTAAAGTAACGGTACGTTTTAAGGCTAGACAGCTTAGAAGACCTGAGCTGGGTCAGAATATAATAGATAACGTTATAGAGAAGGTAAAGGAAGTGGCTGTTGTAGAAGGCAAAATGGGAGGTTTAGAGGGGAGGCAGATGGTGGTAGTTTTAGCTCCTAAGCCTAAAAAGTAGTAGTATTAATACTCTAGTAGTTCTTTTTTCAAGAAAAGAGAGAGCGTAGTATACTTTTTGCTTGTGTAGAAATGAAGGGGTTTTTTGCTTATGGGGTGGATAAATTCGGGAGCTACCTCTATTATGGGTACTGTAGCAAAATCCGCTTTTCCGAAGTTTGGATCTGGAATCTTATGGCCTAGTATTTCTCCTATAAAGTTCCCGTAGAACGCAATATCTATATCTATAACGCGTGGTAACCCTTTATTTTGATCTTTGCGTCCAAGATCTTTTTCTATACTTTTTAGAGATTTGTAGAAATTTTCGATCTCTAATGTGTGATATACCCTTAAGGCCAGGTTAAGGAAATCTGGTTGTCCTTCAAACTCTTTTCCATAAGGAGAAGAGATGTAAATGTTGGATAGAGATACTATTTTAAATTTTCTAAGTTTCGCTAGAGTTTTTTTTATATTGTTCAAAGGATCTATATTAGATCCTAATAGAAGTATTGTATCAATCACGGCCTTTTGTTATTACTACTCCTACAGATTTAGCAAATCTCAGCGCACCAGGTTTTTCTACCGATACTTTTACCCTTTCAACGTTTTCAAAGGTGGATAAAATGGAGTTTGCTATCTTATTTGCTAAGGCTTCTACCAGAAAAAAAGTGCTTTTTTCTACGATCTCTATAACCATTTTTGATACTGTTCTGTAATTAACCGCGTCTTCTATAGAGTCTGTTTCGGCAGGTTTGCTTAGATCAGATTCTAGCTCAATGTTTATTACTATATCTTGTTTCTCTCTTCTCTCTTCTTCTTTTGTACCTACTATTCCCCTAACTAATAGATCTTTTATAAATATGATATCTTTAGCCATATTTTCCCCCATCCACCCTTATTATTTCGCAATTTATATATTCATTTTCTATAGCAAAAAGAACACTTTGTACAATAAATTGGCTCCTATCGTAATTATCACTTCTGGTTGTCACTTTACCGTTTATCTTAGGAGGTAATATGGCCCCTGGGGCTATACCTACAGTTCTTATTTTCTTGTGTTTGCCTAGAGATAGCGTTAAATACTCAAGGCCTTTTTTCGATATTTTGTATACTAGGTTATCAAGGGAATATTGAGAAAGTTGGGCATCCAGCAAAGATATTATTACGCCTTTTCTATCTTCAGGTAGCTGTTTTATAAATTTTTGGGCTAAAAAAAAGTTGCTTCTCAGGTTTATAGAGATTATATCGTTCCATTCTTTTTCGGTTATGGTGAGAAAGTTTTCTTGGGGAAATACAGAGGCGTTTAATATCAGTACTTCTATAGGGAGAAACTCGGAAGGTATACTTTTGAACAGGTGTTCGCTAGCCTTAGGAGCAGATAAGTCTATACTTACTAAGGTCACTTTTTCAGGAAAAGCGTATTTAAGCTGCTCAGCTTCGTAACGAGAATTGTTGTAATGTATTGTTATCTTGTATCCTCTGGATAATAAAGCTGTTGAAATAGCTTTTCCTATTCTAACAGCTCCTCCTGTTATTAGTGCTTTACGCATATTTCAATAAAAAGATTTAAACGCTATTGCTGTTTTTATATCGTTTAGTCTTACTCTTTCCTCAACTTCTAGATCTGCTAAAGTCCTAGAAACCTTTAGAATTTTATAGAACCCTCGTAGAGAAATATTCTTAGCGTTAGCAAAATCTAGAAGGTAACCTTTTGATTTTGTATCTAGTCTACATACTCTTTCTACTGTTTCGGATGTAAGTGCTGAATTCAGGAGCCCTTTGTTTCTCTCCATCTGTATCTCTCGGGCTTTAGCTATTTTATCTTTTAACTTAGAGATTTTAAACTTATTGCTACTTCTATATTGTTTACCTTCCATCTCTACCTTGATTTCTATTCTATCTAGAATTGCTGAAGAAACTCTTCGAAGATAGCGTTTTACTTCGTTGTAACTGCATTTACACCTGTAGTCTTTTATTCCGTAACCGCAGGGGCAAGGGTTAAACGCTGCAATGAGGGTAAAATCTGCTGGGAAAATGGCCTTTTTGCGGGCTCTAGAGATTACGATTTCCTTTGTCTCTAAGGGTGTTCTTAGAGATTCTATAGAATTTTTATTAAATAGATAAAGTTCATCCAAAAAGAGTATCCCTTTATG
>JALWYX010000052.1 GCA_027078415.1 Thermoanaerobaculia bacterium | reverse complement strand
TTGGAGGAATAGGGTAAAGTGTACATTTTTGCAGAGATTTAATATAAATTAGAATTTAATATTATGGATAGTACCTCTGGTAAAATTTTTCTCAAAAACCTGCCTTTCAGAGAACTACTAAAGATAAGCAGAGAAAGAGTAAAAAGCCATGCAGAAAAAGAGCTTCTTGATGAAGAGCTTTATCTTATAAAAATACGTTTACTTATAGTAGCAATATCTTTTGTAATTGTAATAGGTTACTACTTTAAAGGACAGATACAGGAGGCTTATACTTATTTTGCTATTTTGGTTCTAGGAATTTTTATTCTTCTGGGTTTTAGATATCTACTCTCTAGGTTTAGGGATAAAGTCTATGTTCTATCATTTACTTTAATAGCTATAGAATCTGCATTTATAACGGTTATTTTGTCACTTTCTGCGTGGTACAGAGATATAAGCGGTCTTAATCTTTCTTATGCTATTTTTGGGATCTTGATACTACTTATAACTGCTTCTTCTATGAGAGGACGTTTTTTTATATCGTTAGTTCACGCTACCGCGTTGGTATTCTCTTATATAGTAAGTTTAGGGTTTGCTGTTCTAAGTGGTTACCCTTTAGATTGGAGTATTCAGATCGCTAGAATTTCTATATTGTTAGTTGCTACGCTTGTATCCCTGGTACTAGCGGCTAAGATAGAGGTGTATTCCTCCCGTTCTGTGCACGATTTTTTAACTGGTGTTTTTAACAAGCGGTATTTGAACGAATTTCTTAAGATAGAGGTTAGAAGAGCTCGTAGAAAAGGTGAGCGATTTATTTTTATACTCCTAGATATAGACAATTTTAAGGAGATAAATGATCTGTTTGGGCATTTAACTGGAGATTTAATATTAAAGAGGTTTGCTGAAGTTATAAAAGAAAATCTTCGTTTATCAGATCTGGTAGCTAGATATGGTGGAGAAGAGTTTGCTATTGTTATGCTTGATACGACGGTAGAGAGAGCTTGGGGAAGGGTAAAAAGCATTATGTATAAAATAGCTATCGATGAAAAAATAACATCTTTGGTTAATAAATGTGTAACTTTTTGTGCGGGAATAGCGGAATGGCCCACGGAGGGAGAAGAAGTTGAAACTGTTATAGCCCTAGCAGATTGTAGGCTTTTAGAAGCTAAGAAAAAGGGTAAACGTTCTATAATAGGTCCTGATGATAGGAACTATAGGATATCTACAAAACAGATGGAAGCTATTTATGAAAATGTGTCCACTAAGTCTACTCCTCAAGATTTCTCTGGAATAGAAAATTAGTAAAATCTGTTTTTTTGTATAGTATCTAAAAGCTCGGTTACTATTCTTAATGTGACTCCCCATATAGGCTTGGGGATTCCTTTTACGTGTATAAAAGGCAACCGTACCTCAAAATTTTTGTATTTTACCGTTTTTTGTTCTATAAGAACGGGGTAGAGTATTGCTGTAAGAGGTACTGTAAAGACTCTGCTTATCTCTACACTTGTGGGTTTGTATTTTTTAAAGGGTATCCATGCAACCACTGGAATTACGCAAAAACCTGTAGGAGTTTCTTGCGTACTTAAGAAACCCAGTACTTCGCCTTTTTCTATACCTACCTCTTCTTTAGCTTCTCTTAAAGCGGCTTTTACTTCATCTTCTCCTTCTTCTACCTTTCCTCCTGGGAAAGCTATTTGACCGGCGTGTGCTCCTAAGTGGTTGCTTTTCTCGACAAATATAGTCCATAAATCTCCCGCCGCTAGAAATAGAGGAACCATAACGGCTGATCTTGTAAGTTCGACGTTGTTGTGTTGTGTAGGTTTGGCTCGTAGGACGCTGGATATGTATTTTTTTAGTTTGTCATCCATTTACAGCTATTCTTACCTTTATATCTTCGTCGGTTTTAAACTCAAAATGGGTATAGTAAAAATTGAATACACCCTTACCTTTTATAGGATGTTTGATTTTTATAAAGGGGTTAGGTTTAACTACATTAGCTATTCCCCCATCAGGTCTAAAAGTTTGGTATTCTAGCTTGCTATTTTTTAGCTTTATAGATGATGGGGTCTTGCTATCTCCAAATATAGTTAAACTTTCTACCTTCGTCTTTGACCAAATAAGAAGCTCAGATTTTCCTTGATGAGTCTGAATAAATATATATTTAGCTCTACCTCCTTCTGTATCTAACGTCTTACCCAGAGTTGTAGTAAAGTAGAGATCGCTTTCTACGAGAGTTGCAGCATATTTAAACAGGTAAGTGCTTTCTGGGAGAAGGTGGTACTTTACATACCCTATTTGAGAATTTGGTGCAAAAATACCTAGAACGGTTAGCGATATAAAACCTAGGATCAAAGAGATGACTTGTTTTGTGTAGTTGTTTGGTAGGTGTATTAAGAAGAAAGGAATAAAAGGGAAAGCGTGGACTGCTACGGTACCGTTTGAAAAATTGAATGGGTATATAAGAGGGAGAGTTAGAACAATTACTGCTGTTAGTAAGGTTAATTTTTTCGGTTTAAAACTAGACAAAACAATAACGGGAAGAAAGTTAAGAATTAGATTGCTACTTCTTCCTGCGAAAAGGTATAGTAAGTTGTAAGGATATACTTCTAATGCGGTAAGTAATTGTTTAAGTAGCTTAATACCTTCTATAAAGATAGTTAAAGATAGAGTGATTGATGCTACGATCAAGGGGATAGGAATAGCAACTTTTATGAGATCTTTCCTTCCTATTTCTTTTGCTGTCGATCTAACTAGTATGTAAAAGGGCAGTAGTAGTAAAGGTTGGTAGTAGGTAGATATAGATAGAAAGATAGAAGCTAAAAGCCATTTTACCTTAGAGGCGAAAAAATAACCTCCGTAAATTTCATCTAGAGAAAACTCATGTCTATCTTGAGCTATTAGTAAGATAGCTACGTTAGTAAGGATAAAGGGTAGTATATATTGTATTTGCAGGTTAGAGACCTCTAATAGTGTGCTGGATAAAAATACTACTACGTAGCCTATAAAATTTCCGTTTATGAAGCCTAGGAGCATAAACGATGTAGCCGTAGCGAGGAGAAATGCTATGTTTGTAGTTTGTTTGAACAGATACGTTATAAGCAACAATGATGATAATGATATTAAAAATTTAATAACGTTTTTCATAGTGTTATCTCCGCTTCTCCGCATTGTATGGTGAACAACTCTTCTGTGTATAGAATTTTTGCTTTTACAGAGAGTATAGATTTTTTGAATGGTTTTCTTATTTGTAGCGGGATAGATATTTGCTCATTGGGGTACAGCGTTCTTGGAAGCGGTATCCATCCGAAATCTTGCAATGTTTCGTCACAGGATAGAATTTTTATTTCTGCCGATACTCCTCCTTTCCCTGTAGAACCTGCTAGTAGGATAGAGTTACCTTTGTTGTAGAAATCTATTCTCACTTCTTTTCTTTCTCCTTTAGTCCACTTTTCTGGTTTATTTATTTTTATCTCTATCTGGTTTTCTCGCCAGCACAAGGTGGTAGGTAAATATTTTTTGAAAACGTATATTTTTTTCTCTAACTTAGATTTTTCGATTATTTCTGATAGTTTTTCTACCACTTTTTCTGGTGAATGTATCTTTTGTATATATTCTCGAGCTTTTTTACCCATTTTTGCTATATCGGTTTTTTGAGCCTTTTTGGTAACCTCGACTATTGCTTCTATCTCTTTCTCTTCGTCCCCGTATGGAATATCGAAACGGATTTCTTGTTGTATCTCACTCAGTGGTCCGTAATTGGTAACCACAGCTGGTTTGCCTAAAGCCAGAATTCTAAGAAGAGAAGCTGAAGTCTCTCCTGCTGTTGGATATCTAAGAGAGAATGGAAGATCAATAGCACCTATAGCTATATTTATTTTGTCTTTAGGTAGGTATCCTAGAAAATGTACTCTTTTTTCTACACCGTACTTTTTTGCGTATTCTTTTAGAGGATATATATCGATCAGTTGACCTACTACCATAAGGTGTATGTTTTCTGGCAATTTCTCTAGGGCTTTTATTATAAGATGAGTTCTTTTTATAGGAGTTTGAAAACCAAATACGCCTAAGAGAAATATATTTTTTTCAATAAATAGATCCTGTTTAAACTTTTCTATTTTTTCCCTTTCTGGGATTGTAGGTAGAGGTATTGCCATAGGGATAACGTGAGCGGGAAATTCTACTCCCCATTCTTCTTTCAGTTTGTTTTTAGCCCAGCTGTTGTGAAACACTATAGCTTTCTGTTTTTTTACTATCTCTCTGTTTAGAGAGAAGAGAAAATGGGCAGAATCGCCAAAAATATTGTACTTTCTTGGTTGTGCTACAGCCTTTCCTATGATACCGTACATCTTGGACATAAGATACTGGTATTTGGTAAATTTGTCTCTTATAACGGTTCTTTGGAGAATGAAATGGTGCAAACAGTAATCGTGTAGTACAAGGATACCAGGTTTTTTTAATGCTGCTTTGTATACAGCAGTATGGTATTCGTTATTGCCCATTTGGTAAAGAATATAGTCTGTATCTATTCTTCCAAAAAGGTTCCATGGAATAACTTCGTAGCGTTCTTTTAACTCCTGGGATATTTCTTGACCGGGCAGTTGCCATAGACGTATTTGAAAGCGTTGAGCTAGGTATGGAAGTATATCTGCTACATAATCGGCTATGCCCGATCTGGTTGGAGGTAGAGGGGATATTATATCTAATGTTTTAGGTGACACCTTTGTTTTAACCATGCTTCTATAAATTGGTCTATATTGCCGTCTAACACCGATTCGGCGTTTTGTATCTCCACATTCGTTCTATGATCTTTTACTAGCTTGTAGGGATGGAGTATATAACTTCTTATTTGGTTACCCCAACTTATATCCTTTTTTTCTCCAGCTTTTTTTGCAAGTTCTTCTTCTCTTTTCTGTTTTTCCAATTGGTACAGCTTGGCTTTTAGTATTTTCATAGCTATTTGTCTATTTTTTATCTGGCTTCTCTCGTTTTGGCACGTTACAACTATTCCCGTTGGTATATGCGTTATCCTTACTGCCGACTCCGTCTTATTGACGTGTTGGCCTCCAGCGCCGGAGGCTCTAAAAGTGTCTATTCTAAGATCTTTATCTTCTATAGAGATCGAGATTTCATCTTCTATCTCGGGATAGACGTATACAGATGCAAAAGAGGTATGACGTCTTTTAGATGCGTCAAAGGGGCTTATTCTAACCAACCTGTGAACTCCTGTTTCACCCTTGAGAAATCCAAATGCGTTTCTACCTTTCACACTTATCGTTACGCTTTTAATCCCCGCTTCGTCACCCTGTAAGATATCCAGTATTTCTGTCTTAAATCCTTTACTTTGTGCCCATCTCATATACATCCTTAAAAGCATCTCTGCCCAATCCTGCGACTCGGTACCACCAGCCCCGGGGTGTATAGCTAATATAGCGCAACGGCTATCATCTTCTCCCTGTAATTGAAAGGACAATTCTATTTCCGTAATCTCTTTAAATCCCCTTTTTATAAAATTCTTTATCTCTTCAATAGACTCTTGATCTATCTCTTCAGACTCCAGAAGCTCTATCCATAAAGATGCCTCCTCTGCTATGTTACTCGATTTTTGAATTTTGGAAATTTTTTCTTCTAATGCTCCTTTCTCTTTCATGATCTTTGCCGCTTCCAACCTGTTTTGCCAAAACTCTGGATCTTCTAGCTTTTTATTTATCTCGTTAAGTTCTTTTTGCAACTTTTCCTCGTCAAAGATAACCTCTTGCTACTTTTTCGGCTTTGTGGTAAAGCTTTTTTAGTTCCGAAATAATCTCATAGTGAACCATTTCAACGCCTCCTTTGCTACTGGTATAATTGCAACGCAAAAAGATAGAAGCGGTACAAGAAAGTAAGTTCTGTTGTAAAATGTGGAAGAACTGATAAGTTCCACTTCCCCTCTTACAACTCCTATTTTTCCTACACCTAGAGAAGATACTACTCTTCCTTTTTGATCGATTATAGCCGATATACCTGTAAGAGCTGCTCTTAGAAGGAACTTACCGTTTTCTGCAGCTCTAAAACGAGCAGCTCTGAAATGTTGGTAGGGGGCGTAACTGTCTCCGTACCATCCATCGTTTGTAACGGTTGCCATTAGCTTTTTGTCAGTTGTAAGAGTAGCTACAAGGTGAGGAAATATTATCTCGTAACATATCGCTACTGCTATATCTTTTATTCCCTCCCCTTTTTCACCTCTACTAAAGTTTCCCGATTCACGTGCTATAGTTTCTATGTAAGGAAATAAGTCACTCAACGGTACGTATTCTCCAAATGGAACCAAATGGAGTTTGTCGTATCTGTATATCTCTTTTCCTGTTACTAGCAAAACGGAATTGTAATTTTTGCCCTTTTCTGCCACTGTAGTGTTTATAAGTATAGAGCACCCTAGTCTTGTTAGTTGTTTTATATCTTCTCTTAAGAAGCGATGTTCAAAAAAACTGAAAGGCCAGCTAGCTCCTTCAGGCCATACTACAAGTTGAACCCCCTTTTTGCATTCCTCTTTGCTCATGCTTAATACTTTTTGATATTCCTTATAAAAATAGTAAGGATCTTCGGGATTTACTATCAAGGTTTGTTGTGGTTGTATAAGTGATACTTTTATCGTTTCTGTTTTTTCTATTACCGGATCGTAAAGAGTAGCCGCTACCAGTATAAGAGCAACTGCGACTATTGCTATAAAGGTAAACGATGCTTTTATCCGTTTTGTTAGAAATCCTGCTATTGTTATACCACAAAAAGATATAAGTAGAGATACTCCAAAGCTTCCTATAAACGACGTTACTTGTAGAATACCGCTTGTCTTTATAGCAGAGTAAGCTAGTAGGTTCCAAGGAAACCCTGTAAGTATTATAGACCTTAAATATTCACAGAATACCCATGTAAAGGGAGCTATTATCACTAAGTGAGCGGTTTTTTTTACGTAAGATATTAGGTGAGCAAACAGTAGAGCATATAAGGAGAGGTAACACGATAACAGAATGTAAGCTATAATTCCCACCGTCGCGGGTAATTTACCGTAGTGGCTAACGGTAGGGGCTATCCATGGTATCGAAACAAGCCAAAACGCTAATGAGGAAAGGAAAAATATAAGTCGTTTTCTCTCCCAAAAGGTGGGTATAAAGAAAAGAGATACCGCTATCCATGGCAGTAATAAGTACTCTTGCTTACCATTTGCTAGGGCTGTTAATATTCCTCCTATCAGCGGAAGAGAATATTTGAGATAATGTCTCAACGTTATTTAGTTATTATAAAGTTTTTGTTACCTGGAAGGGTAGATTTTACTTCTGTAGCTTTCTCTATATTTTCAAAAGGACCTATCCTGACTCTGTAAAGCGTTTTACCGTTCTTTATTATTTTCGAAATATGAGTAGGTAAACCTTTTTCTTCGAGTCTTTTACGTTCTTTTTCCGCTTTGTTGTAACTCTCTGTTGCCATAATCTGGATAAAGTAACCTCTACTAGTTGTAGTATTTTTAGTGGTAGTTTTATTTGTTTCAGATTTATGATCCGTTATTGTGTTTAATGCGTCAGTTGTACTATTTTTGTTTGTCTCCTCCGGTGCGGTTATTGTATTACCAGCAGTATTTGAAGGCAGTTCTTCTGAAGTTTCTTTTTCATTCTCCAATTCTTCTAAAGGTTCTGCGTACTTTGCTGTTTTGGTATTAGTCTCTTCTGACTGAATAGCTGATTTAGGTATCTCTTCAACTACAACCACTTTTCTTTCACTTTTTCTAGGTATTTTTTGGCCTATCCATATTCCTAGCAAGAAGGTCATAGGAAGGATAAGTACTATGATAGTAAAAAGTATAACTGTTTGCCTGTGTGTTAGAACTATTTCGTAGTAAACGGTTTTCTTGTTTTTCATATCTTGTTTTATTTTGGTTTGTTTTACTCATAAAATATTAATGTGACCGGTTTTTTTTCTCAAGAGGAGACAGGAAATTCAAAAGTAGTTCTTTTTGGTATATTAGCTTACTGGATTGTAGGTAATCTCTCTACTTTTATACCAAATCCTATGCTCCCCGAAGCCAATTTGGCTTTTCAAATGGTTGTTCCCGTTATTTGGGGAATGGTATGGGGATGGCAAGCAGGTGCTATAGTAGGATTTTTTGGAACTTTTGGTAACTCTTTAATTCAGTTTGTTCAAGGGTATTTTAACCCTTACGAAACCGTATCGATACTAGTGCACCCTTTTATGGGAGCTCTGGCAGGATTTTTAACTAATTACCACTTTATGTTGGGTGCAGGATCTATTTTCGTAGGTCATATTTTTAATATTATCTTTTATCTACTAATAGGGATTATAAACGTTGCATACGTTACGTCTCCTGCACATCTTAGAGGTCTTATATCTGAGGGAATATTGGGTTTTTTAATAGTTGTTTTGGCTTATTACCTATTAAAAGGAAAAGACTATGTGCCTTCTAGTTACTCACCACCTTTGTTGTATAGGATATTGGTTTATTCCTTTACTTTAGCTATGGTTGGTGCGTGGTATGTTAAAGTTGAAATTGTTTTAGATATAATGGCGTTTCCCGTAATTCTTGCAGCATTCTTGTTAACTCCTGTAGATCTGCTTATTGTGGTGTTATCAATTGTTGTTCCTTTATCCACTTCTGTTTTTAGGTTTGGATTAACGGAGGCTAGAAATGAGGTATCTGCTATACTTGTTGTTTCTCTTATAGCGGTTGTAGTGGAAGAACTGGTTATGATGTACAAAAGAAGTAGTATAGAGCTAGAGAAACGTAATAAAACAATATCTTCCGTCGCTTCTGTAGCTAAAGTTCTTATGGAAAGAGAGAAATGGGAGGAAAAAAGCGATTATATATGCTCTTTAGTAGCTGAAACGTTAAATATTTCTTTTGTAGGTATATATAGGTACTTTGCTCAGAGTAGAGTTTTGCAAAGACACAGTTTCTGGGCTAAGGATGGTATCGGAGCGTTACCGGATACTCTATCTGTTATCGTAGATGAACTTAAGGACCCTTATACTAAAGCCTATATACAAGATGGTAGTGTAAGAGAAGATGATGAATGTAATGTTGTATTGGTTCCTATTCATGCTAGGGGTAAGATGTGGGGAGTATTGTTACTTTGCCATGAAGAGATAGATTCTCATCTGTCGCAAAATAGCCTAGAAAGTGTTGTTGTTATAGCATCTCTCGTTTCAAACGCTATAGAGAAGTTTCACAATCTGACCGAATTAAGGAGAGCAAAAGACCGTTACGCTATGGTTGTTAAAGGTGCTAATGATGGAATATGGGAATGGGATCTTCAAAATGATGTTCTTTTCCTTTCTGAACGTTGGTATACAATGTTAGGATACGATAATAAAGCTTTTGAACCTACTTTCGATAACTGGTTGTCTCTTGTCCATCCTGACGACAGACATAGATTTATACGTTTGATAGATAAGCATTTGGCTGGTAGGAGTAGTAATCTAGTTTGTGAGATTCGTATGAAACACAGGGTTGGTGCTTATCGAGATATTTTATGCAGAGGAGTTGCTTTTTGGGCTGATAATGGTGAGCCTAAGATATTGGCAGGATCGATAACAGATATAACTATGTTAAAGAGTTTTCAGCGAGAGATTGCAAAAGGTGCCTATTTTGATCAGTTAACAGGGCTATACAATAGAATCTATTTTGTAGCTAAAACAGGTAGTAGGTTGCAAAATCCTCCTGTAGGTAAACTGTTGGCTATTCTGGTTGTTGATATAGTGGGTTTTCACTTAATTACAGAGACATTGGGCTATGAAACTGGAGATATAATTCTCCGCGAAGTGGCTTCCAGATTCAAGGATATAACTTCACCCAACGATATAGTAGCTAGAATCGCTGGAGATAGATTCGCTTTTCTTGTAACTTGTAATAAAAGAGAGGATGTGACGCGGTTTGTTACCCTTATAAAGAATGCTCTAGATAAGTCTTTTAAAGTTGGAGAGCGCGAGTTTTCATTGTCCGTTAACATAGGAATTTTTGTTGCAGAACAGCCTGTCTCTGGAGAGATAGCTTTGACTGACGCAGAGATAGCTTTGCATATAGCTAAGAAAAATCCTGGATATTCAAAAAAAGGCTTTGTCTTTTTCAGTCCAGAAATGAGAGCAGAGGTAGAGGAGAAATTTGTATTGGAAAAAGATTTGGAAAAGGTGTTGGTAGATCCTCTTTTAGCATTGGAGCAGATAGTATTGTATTTCCAACCTATTGTAAATATTTCAACGGGATCTATAGAAGGATTTGAAGCTTTAACAAGATGGAAACACCCTAAAAGAGGTGTTGTATCCCCGTCTATATTTGTTCCTTTAGTTGAACGGTGTAATATGGTAGAAAAATTGGGAAATATAGTTTTGGAAAAGGCGTGTAAGAGTATCAAAGAGCTTAGCAGTATACTTAGAGATAATAATATATTTATAAGCGTTAATGTTCATCCCGATCAATTACGTGATATCTCTTTTGGTAATTTTGTTGAAAAATGTTTAGAAGATTATTCTATTAGTGCTAAATTTCTGCGCTTGGAAGTAACAGAGCAGGCAGTTTTGGTAGATGATTTTGTATCATTCGAGAACTTGGACAACTTCAATCAGATGGGAATAAAACTTTACCTGGATGATTTTGGAACCGGGTACTCCTCTCTATCCTACCTGATGAAATACCCATTTTCTGTGCTGAAGATAGATCAAGCTTTTATACGAAATATAGATAAAGATTCTCTTTCACACAAAATAGTAAACGCTATTGTAAGAATGGCAAATGTATTAAGATTAGAGGTAGTCGCCGAAGGGGTGGAAGGTTATAACCAGCTAAAAGTTGTTTCTAGACTTGGTATAAGGTGTGGACAAGGATTTTTCTTTTCTCCTCCCATTCCTTACGATGAACTTTTGGAAAAAATGAAAAAGAGGTGGGATTTTAGTAGAGTTATCTGTTAGAGGTGGAGAGAGATGAGCGTATTTAAAGCCTACGATATAAGAGGTATATATCCTGAGGAATTGGACGAGAGTAAAGCTTACCTTATAGGTAAAGCTTTTGTCGAGTTGTTGAAAAAGGATGGTCTAAACGTAAAGAGTGTAGTTGTAAGTAGGGACGATCGAAAAAGTAGCGGTTCTTTAAGTGATGCTTTGGCCAAAGGAATAATCTCTCAAGGAGTTGAGGTGAAATATATAGGGCTTTCTACTACTCCTATGAACTATTTTGCTATAAACAAGTTAAAAGCGGATGGTGGAATCCAAGTGACAGCTAGTCATAACCCACCTCAATACAATGGCTTTAAACTTAGTAGAAAGGAAGCACGTCCTATATCGAAGGATACAGGGATAGATTTTATTGAACAATTGACTCTAAAGTGGCTTAAAGATAACAAAGTTACTATAGATTCGGACGATCTGACGCTACGCCCTATCTACATAAAAGATCAGTATTTTAATTGGCTTTTATCTTTTGCCAACACTCAGGGTAGAAAGCTAAAAGTAGTAGTAGATGCTGCAAACGGTATGGGAGTTTTGTATCGTGATTTATTTGAATCTTTGGATATAGATTTTATACCTCTTTTCTTCGAATTAGATTGTTCATTCCCCAATCATGAACCTAATCCTTTGAAAGAGGAAAATCTAAAGTGGCTACAACAAAAAGTGCTCGAGGAAAATGCCGATTTGGGAGTTGCTTTTGATGGTGATGCAGATAGAGCAGCTTTTGTAGATGAAAAAGGGGAAATAGTGCGCAACGATATAACAACAGCTCTTTTAGCTGCTTATCTGCTGGAAAACAACAAAGGTAGGGTGGTTGTTTATGATTTACGTTCCTCTAGAGTGGTGCCAGAGTATATAAAGAAGATGGGAGGTATACCTATAAAGGAGAGAGTTGGTCACTCGTTTATTAAAAAAACTATGAGAGAGAAAAAAGCTATAATGGGAGGAGAATTGGCTGGTCACTACTATTTCGCTGATTCTTTTTACGCTGATTCGGCAATACTGGCAGTTATACATATGTTAAATCTATTAAAAAGTAAAAACGCTAATCTATCTGAGATAGCCTCTCCTCTTAAAAAGTATTATAAGACGCCTGAGATCAATTTTAAGATAGACAATAAAGATCAAGTTATTTCTGAATTGGCAAAGACTTTCAAGGATGGACAGATTAGTTTCTTGGATGGTATAACTGTAGAATATGAAGATTGGTGGTTCAACGTTAGACCTTCTAATACAGAGCCTCTAGTTAGGTTGGTTGCGGAAGGGAAAGAGGAGAAATTTTTGAAAAAAAAGCTGGAAAAGCTCTTTGATGTTCTAGGAGTACCGGAATGAGCTTATCTAGAAGAGTAAAAGTAGGAGTGGTGCAGTTAAACTGTACTGAGGATAAAGAGCAAAATCTAGCTAGGGTAGAAACGTTTATACGTGCCGCTGCTAAGGAGGGAAGCGATATAGTTGTTACACCTGAAAATACAAATTTTATCTCTTCCCTTGATAAAAAAGTATCAGCTTCTGAGGATTATCAAGGTCCTACTGTTACGCTGTTTAAAAAATTGGCTCGAGAACTTAGAGTTTATTTGTTGTTAGGGTCTTTTAATGAAAGAGTAGATTCTTCAAAATGTTACAATACTTCCCTCTTATTTTCTCCAGAAGGGACAATAGTTGCTAAGTATCGTAAGCTACATCTGTTTGACGTAACTTTACCTAGAGGAGAAGTTTTCAAAGAGTCAGATTTTGTTAAACGAGGCAGTGAAGTGGTTGTAGCGGACTTACCGTGGGGTAAAGTAGGTCTTACCATATGTTACGATTTACGTTTTCCTGAGCTTTATAGGCTTTTAGCTAAAAAGGGAACTGAAGTTATATTTGTACCTTCTGCTTTTACCTTTACTACAGGAAGAGATCATTGGTTACCCCTTCTTCAAGCGCGAGCTATAGAAAATTTGGTTTATATTGTTGCTCCTGCTCAATGGGGAAAGCACGATAAAGAGGGTAAAAGAGAAAGCTGGGGAAGGTCTGCAGTTATAGATCCATGGGGTATTCCCTTGGCTGTGTTACCCGATGGCGAAGGGTATACTGTGGTTGATTTGTGGTTGGAGAGAGTCTCAGTCCTTAGAAGAAGTATACCTGTTTTGCAAAATAGTAGGTTTGATATAAAGGAGGTGGAATATGGATAGAGAGTCGATTAAAGAGCTTCTTATATCTACTAACTCTAAATTTAAAGAACTTGTAGAGCAACACAGAGAGCTGGATACTAAAGTGAAAAAGATGTATGAAAAAGGTTTTCTTACTCCCGAAGAAGAAGTGGAAATGAAGAAGATGAAAATAAGGAAGCTTCGTTTAAAAGAGCAGATAGAACGTATGATTGTTGAAGCTATGGAGAGTACAGTTAAATGAGAATAGCTAGGGAAGGAATACCTTTTGTTTTGCCTATTTCTGTTGCAACAATTTACTTAGCTAGGAAAGGCTATAAAAAATCTGCTTTTGGTACAGGTTTTCTAGCTGCATTCACAGCTTTTTTTTTCAGAGTCCCTGACAGGGTCTTTGTAGGTTCCCCAGATATAATAATATCTCCAGCCGATGGTAAAGTTATCTCTATAGATTCGGTGGAGGATTATGAGCTTGGAGACAATAGATGGCAAAGAATCTCTATATTTCTTTCGGTATTTGATGTACACGTTCAATGGGTTCCTGTGGCTGGAGTAGTTACTAAGACGATATTTAGAAAGGGTAGTAAAAAAGTAGCTTTTTGTAAAGATGCTAGCGAATCTAATGAGCAGCTGCTTACCGTTATAAAAAGGTTTGACGGTAAAGATGTTGTAGTTAGACAGGTCGTAGGTTTGGTTGCACGTAGAATAGTAGGATATTTGGCTCCTGAGATGCCAGTTGCTAGGGGAGAACTGCTTGGAATTATAAAGTTTGGCTCTAGAGTAGATATATATCTACCCCCTTCTGATAAAGTGCTAGTTAGAAAGGGTGATAAACTCAAAGGAGGATTGTCACCAGTAGCTCTTGTGGGATAATGAAACTTTCGAAACTTAAAAATACTAAAAGAGGTCTTTATCTGCTTCCATCATTTTTTACGCTACTTAATTTGGTGCTGGGCTTTTGGGCCATAGTTAAAGGTTTGGAGGGTGATTTTAAAGCTGCAGCATTTGCTATATATTTTGCAGTTATATTAGATGGTTTGGACGGTAGAATAGCAAGATTGTTAAAACATGAAAGCGAATTTGGAAAGGAGTTTGATTCTTTGTCAGATGTGGTTACTTTCGGTACGGCACCAGCTGTTTTGACTTTTCAATGGGGTCTTAAAGAGGTAGATAGGATAGGTTGGTTTATAGCGTTGTTTTATTTGGCATGCGGAGCTATGAGACTAGCTAGATTCAATGTACGTGCAAAAGTTATAGATAGTAGATATTTTATAGGTCTTCCTATACCAGCTGCTGCAGGAGTTGTAGTCTCGCTTTTGGCTATAACTAATTACAACAATTATACTCTGCCTCTTGTTGCTGTATCTTTGTTGGTAACGGCTTTTCTTATGATCTCTACAATTAAATATCCCTCCTTTAAACAAGAGAACCTTAAAACTAAAAAATCTTTCAAAGTACTCGTACCTATACTGGGCGTTATTTTTCTTTTAATATATGAACCCCTCTATTTTTTTGTAACCTCCGCTTTTGTTTATGTTCTAACCGGACCTAGTAGATACCTATTTTCCAAAACTAAACATCTCCTTGGTACTGTATCTAAGGCCTCTAAATTAACTAAAGTAGAAAAAAAATGAAGATAGCGGTTCTACTGCCGTTTAGCTATAGTACAGAATTGGTGGAGTTATTGAAGCCAAAAGCAGAAGTTGATCTCTTCTTACCAACTAGAGGTGAAGAGGATTTTTTTATTACATCCGATTCTACAGTTAAGGTATTTCCTTTAGAAACTATAAAAACATCTCTATACGATTGGTTTATTGCTGGAGTGTACTCTTACAGATATTTAGATGATTTACGCATAGATGACAAGAAGCTTATTGTTTTAAATGATAAACTGGAAAGAAAGAAAAAAAATTTTTTCCCACTACCTATAACACTTTCTATACATAAAGTGATCTCTCTATTAGGCGTAGTTGAAAAAGCGACTTTCTACGTTTTAATATCGGCTTCTTTGTTTGGTAAAGAGGGAATTGAGCATCTGGCTCATGAGACAAGAGCACTCTTTTCGTTGTCTAAGTTGCCTTCTTCAAAGTTTTTTCCTTACCAGTTGGCTTTCAACTTCTATCCGTTGCCATCGATAGTAAACGATACTATAACCGCAGATCTACAAGAGCTTGAGCCTCAATTTAAAGGTAAAATTTTTCTTTTCCAAAATAGCGTTTTTCAGGGAGTGACTGTTATAGTACATATCGATAATCCTACTACTCACACATTTGTATCAGATAAAACACACACTCAACTTCCTAACTTGGTGGATACATTCAAAGGAGAGAAAGAGTATGAATCTTATTCGCTAAGTTCACAAGATTTCGTTTTCTTTCTTGATCCTCTTAAAATAGCAGCTCGTGCAGTGGCACGAGCTGTCTTTGAAGATAATGGGCAGAGGTGATTAAATTAGTTCATTAACTGCGTAATTCTTCCATATACTGCTCTGCCAAAAGAATATTTGTTTTCTCTGCTCTTTTTACTATTCCAAGAAGTGTATCCATCAAGTTTACTTCTTCTCGTTGCTCTTCTAGGAACCAATCTAAGAACTGTTCAGCCAAATAGTTTTTCTCGCTTTTGGCTAAAGACACCAACTCGCATATGTGATCTGTAACTTCTTTTTCCCATTTAAGCGCTGAGGCTACTGCTTCGGTTAGAGAAGAGAAATCTGCGTTAGGACGTTTAAGTTCGGGTATTTCAACTTTACCTCCCATCTCCAAGATAAAATTTATAAATTTCATCGCGTGCTCCTTCTCTTCCTCAGCTTGCTCAAAGAAAAACTTGGCGGATTTTGGTAGATTTTCATTGTCACAATAAGACGCTATCTGCAAGTATTGTAGGAAAGCTTCCAATTCTCTCCCCAATTGCGCATTGAATTCCCCTAACAACTTGTCACTAAGCAACATCACAAACCTCCTCTCTTACATCTTGGTATTTATATATAATCTTTTAATATGTTTTCCCTATTATAAGTTATTTGTATTGGGGTATCAATTATCTAATTCAAACTCATCTTATACTTACTGAATCATCAAAGTTGGTAAGGTTGGATCTTATTTGCTATTTTTCTATAAGTGGTAATATTTTGAGTTTTTCGCTGTCAGGTAATCTTTTGTTTGTCCTTCTGTTTAATTTTTAGTTTTTTTGCACATCAGATTTTATTTTTGAAAATTTGGATAGCTAGTTAGTGTAATATATGCTAGATTTTAATGTATCAGGTGTTATTCTATTCAATTTTTTAGAAGAGGTGTTGGAAATGGGTACAGAGAACGTTGTTATTATAGGGTCAGGTCCTGCCGGATATACGGCTGCTATATATGCTGCGCGTGCAGATCTTGCACCTTTGCTTTTTGAAGGGGTTCAGCCTGGTGGACAGCTTGCCATAACCACCGATGTTGAAAACTATCCCGGTTTTCCCGAGGGTATATTGGGTCCTGATCTTATGAATAATATGAAAAAACAGGCTGAACGTTTCGGAACTAGAATTGTATTTGAAGAAGTGGTAAAAGTTAATTTTAATGATTATCCCTTTACAATTATTACCGATAAAGATAGAGAAGTATACGCAAAGTCAGTTATTATTGCAACGGGTGCTGCTGCTAAGAAGTTAGGTGTTCCGGGCGAGGAGGAGTTATTGGGTTTTGGGGTTTCTATGTGTGCAACCTGCGATGGGTTTTTCTTTAAAGGTAAGGAGTTAGTTGTTGTAGGTGGTGGAGACTCCGCTTTAGAAGAGGCTATATACCTTACTAAGTTTTCTCCTAAAGTTACTATTGTACATAGAAGGGATAAGTTGAGAGCATCTAAGATACTTCAAAAACGAGCGTTTAATAATCCTAAGATAGAATGGATATGGAGCAGTGTGGTGACGGAGATAATAGGAACCAGGGAAAAAGGGGTGGAAGCTGTAAAAATCAAAAATTTGGTGGAAGATAAGGAGTATATATTTTCTACTCAGGGGGTGTTTATAGCGATAGGTCATCTACCAAATACTTCTATTTTTAGGGGACAGTTGGATATGGATGATAAGGGGTATATAAAAGTGAATCATCCCTATACTTATACTAGTGTTGAAGGAGTTTTTGCTGCAGGTGATGTAGTAGATTATATTTATAGACAAGCCGTTACAGCTGCTGGTATGGGGTGTAAAGCAGCTATAGACGCTGAGAGGTTTTTGGAGAGTAGGCAATAAAAATATGAAGCTACTTGATCTTTTTTATTCGTGGGTTGATAAACGGGTTAGAAAAAAAGCCGTAAATTGTAGAACAGTTTCTTTTACCTTTGAAGAGTTGGTTGGTAAAGTGGAGAATTTCTCCAAAGAACTAGCAGGACTCGATGCCAGTCTTGTTGGCATAGCTGTAGGTAATAGTAGTTACTTTGTAGTTGCTAACTTAGCTCTTTGGAAGGTAGGTAAAGTACCGGTTTTGATAGATAAATCGTTGCCGTTTGAATCTCAAAGTTCGCTCGCTGCTAAATTGGGCATTAGGTATGTACTAGTAAAGGGTGGTAACACTTCTTTTTCCACCGTTCCGTTATCCTTAGAAGCGATAGATGTAGAAGAGTCTCCTTTTCCTAAAGAGACTGTATTGGTAAAACTTACTTCGGGATCGACAGGATTGCCGCGGGCTGTATGTTTAAGTGAAAATACTCTGCTTAGTATAATAAGGTCTATTTCTGAGGGCATGAGTCTTACCGAGGATGATTCTGCATTTATACCGGTTCCTATATCACACTCATACGGATACGATAACGGTGTTTTAGCTTTGACCTTTTTAGGTAACTCTCTCACTTTGACAGATAGTTTTGTTCCTATTCAGATAATAAACGAGATAAAGAAAAATTCCCCTTCTGTAGTTCTTTTGAGTCCTCCTTTGGTCAAAGCATTAGCCAATTACGAATTTTCTTTACCTTCTGTTAGGTTGGTAATATCTGCAGGGGGGCATTTGGATCCAAAGTACAGTTCTCAATTTTACGAAAAGACGGGTAGGTACATTCATCAATTATACGGTTCTACTGAAACCGCTGCTATATCTTTCGAACCTCGTCCTTGGGAGAAAGATAGTGAAGGAACGGTAGGGTTTGCGTTACCTGGAGTAAAGGTGAGTATGGACAATAGTGGTAGGGCTGTGGTTTCATCCGGATCTATATTTGGAGCCTTTTTGGGAGAAAAGAGATACAAGCCGCCTAAAGAGATAATTTTAAACGACTATATATCTTTTACAGACAGCGGAAGGATAAAGATTTTGGGCAGAAGTCTCGAAGTTATTGAGGTAGGAGGAAAGAAAATTTATGCTCCTCTTGTTGAGGAAAAATTAAGATCTGTAGAGGGTGTAAATGATGCTGCGTGCATAGGTGTTGAGAAAGGTTCTGGTAATAGAGTTTTGGTTGTTTTTTTGGTTGTAGATAAAAAATTCAAGAGAGATAATCTTCCCGCGGATATAAAAAATAGAAAACTTATTTTTGTCGATTTTCTTCCTTATTCTAGTAGAGGTAAATTGGATCGTAGTAAGCTTTTGGAATGGGCTAGTGAAAGGTAGAGTAGCAGTTACAGGTATAGGTGCCGTGAGTTGTTTCGGTAAAGGTGTAAAACCTTTATGGGAAGCTGTTCTAGAGGGGAAAAGTGGAATAAAGAAATTAAAGCGTTTTTTCCCTAAGGGGCATAGAACCGATACTGGTGCAGAAGTTCCTCTAGATAAAAACAGGTGTTTTCTGACGTTAGCGTCGTTTTGGTCCGTTGTATCAGCCGAAGAAGCGTTTCATTGTGCACAGGTGGAATCGAAAGATCTGCTAAAAGCAGGAGTGTTTTGGGGGTGCAGTAGCGGTGGAATGAGAGAAGTCGAGCAGGTGTATAAAAAGGTATTAAAGAGTAAAACTTCCCTTAAACCTTTCTCTTACCAGATGTATAATTCAGCAGCGGATTCTCTTGCTAGACACTTCTCCATAGAGGGACCAGTAGTTACTTATTCTACAGCTTGCACCTCAAGCGCTCAAGCCATTATAGAAGCTAGAAACGCCATTTTAGAAGGAGAGATAGAGATAGCCATAGCTGGAGGAGTTGATTCTCTGTGTGAGCTCACTTACGCGGGGTTTAACTCTCTAAGAGCTGTAGATCCCGATGGATGTAAACCTTTTACTGGTTTACGTAACGGTATGTCTTTGGGAGAAGGAGCGGGAGCTCTTGTTCTAGAGAGCGAAGAAAGAGTAGAAATTTTTAATAAGAAAGTCTTAGCGTGGGTAACTGCGGGTGTATCTACTAGTGACGGTTATCATGTAACAGCTCCTCACCCGCAGGGGGAAGGTATAAGAAACGCTATATCTAAAGCTCTAGAGATGTCGGGAAGGGAGACTATCGATCATATAAATCTTCACGCTACTGGAACGAAACTTAACGATATATCAGAATGGAGAGGAATATACGGATCTTTGGGTGATAGTGCAAAAGAGATCCCTCTTTTTGCTCCTAAAGTTTATATAGGACATCTGTTAGGAGGTGCTGGGGGTATAGAGTCGGTGTTAGCGGTAAAAACGATTACCGATTCTATCATACCTCCTACATATATCGATTCGGTACCTTTAGATCCTGAGATAGAAGGTAAGCTAGTAATAGGTGAACCTCTTGTAGAAGAGGTAGAAAGTGTTCTTGTTATAAATTTAGCTTTTGGAGGATCTAATACTGCAATAGTTTTTGAGAGATGAAAGAAGAGATTTTTATTGTAAAAGGGGAGTCTGTTCATCCAGGAGCTTTTAGCCTGGATGATATGCGTATCTTGTTGGAAAGCGGCGGATACGATGAAGAGGAAAAATATTTTTCTAAAACGCCAGTTTTCTTAAATAAAAAAGCTAAGGCTTTTATTTTCGACTCTTCTTCTGAGCTACTTCCTAAGCGTGAAGCGCGTCGTATGGGAAGATTGTCTCAATTTGCTATTTATGTAGCAAGTAGTTTAAGCAAGAAAGTGGAAATTCCTAGTAATACTAGTGTTGTACTAGGCACTTCATTTGGACCTGTGGATTTTGCTGAAAAAGTTGTAAATACTATAGTTACCCGCTCTCCTTTAGATGTTTCACCTTTTCATTTTTCTGAAAGTGTTGCTAATACTTCCGCTGCTAGGATTTCAATGAAAATGAAGTTGTATGGTAACCAAACTGCGGTAACTCAAAGCACTGCTAGTTATTTGGCCGCTTTTATAGAAGGAGCGCGTGAGATATTTCGCGGTGATAACAATGTTGTAATTGTAGGGGGCACAGAAGAGATCACCGATACTGTGGTTAACTCTTTAATTTACTTTAGAGCTCTATCAAGCCACTCTGCACCGTTTTGTAGGTATCGTAAAGGTTTTATCCCCTCGGAAGGAAGTACATTTCTCCTACTGGCAAATGGAGAAGCAATCAGAAGATTTAACTACTTTCCAATAGGTAAAGTTTTAGGATGGGCTAGAGCTTTTGATCCCACGTCTAAAGAGTGGGCGTGGGGAGAAAATTATAGATCTTTTGTCAACTGTATGAAACGTGCTTGTCAAATGGCTGGAGTTACTACAAAAGATATCGATCTTATACTCAGTGCAGCCTCTGGAAGTATAAAAGGAGATCTTCTTGAAGCTAAGGCTCTTAATACTTTTTTTAATGGTCGCTTACCTACTGTAATCGCGCCAAAGGGAATAATTGGTGAATATGGAGCTACCGATCTTGCCGCCTTGCTTGTATTGTTAGAGGGAGGTAAAATTGCAAAACCTAAAAAATTTGTAGAAGAAGATCCTGAAATTGGATTTAGTCCAAATGAAGCTTACCTTGAAAATAATAAAATAGTTATGGTTAATGCTTGTTCTCCAGTAGGAAGCTTCGTGACCTTGATTGTAAGGAGATGTTAATTGCAAGGTGGTTAGCAAAGTAAAAGAAATTTTTCTGAAAATTGTTGCACTGGATAAAGAGGAGAGGAATCTTTTTTTAGAGAAAATAAGAGAGAAAGACTCGTTGTTGTGGAAAGAGCTGAAAAGCCTGTTGGAAAAGAGTAACAGTGATAGCGGTATTTTCTCTATGAAGGTAAATTTTTCTAGTTCGCAGTTGCTGGAAACTCTATCTTACATAGAGGTCTCAAAAGATTATATAGGTGTGCGTTTTGGTGATTTTAAAGCTGTTGAATTGTTCTCTTCGGGAGGACATGGGCTGCTTTATAAGGGGCGATCCGATCGTGGATCTCAAGCTATTATAAAGCTTCCGGTTCCTTTTCTAGAAGCAAAGGTAGTTAGACGTTTCTTCGAACGTGAAGCTAGATTTTACGTTCAATTGCAAGATTTTCCTGTTCCAAAGTTCTACTGCTGGGGTATGCATAAAGGGGAGATTCCCTACATAGTTAGGGAATTTGTTGAGGGTACGGTATTGAAAAGAGGGATGGGAGAAGAGGTTTTAAAGATGGTAATAGAAACTGTTTTTAAATTTCATGACGCGGGAGTAATTTTAGGAGACGTATCCCCTTCAAATTTTATATTATCGAAAGACAGATTGGTTCTTATAGATTTAGGAACCCTTAGCTGGGAACATGAAAGGCTTCCAGCTTACTGGCCTTTTAACCCAGATTTTTCTGCTCCGTGGGTTAAAAAAGGAGTCCCTCCTTCTAGATCTAGTGACCAGTATTCTTTGCTTCTTACAGTTGCTTATTTGGCTGACGATAAAGTTAGTAGGTACGTTGCAGAAACGCTCAAAAGTTTTGGTAAAAAGGATTATTTGACCAAAAAAGAGTTGTATAAAATAATAAAATTGTGAGTACTCCTAAAGATCAACTGGATCGTTATATAGACGAGATCTACGACGAGATTTACTCTTTAGCTAAGAGCGTTCTTTGTAAAGAGTTTAAAAGTAAGACTATAACACCTACGATGTTGGTCAGTGAAACTTATATAAGGTTGGCTAAGCAGGAACGTAAACCTTGGAAGGATAAACGTTCAGTTGTAGCAGCTGCGGTAAGGGCTATGAGGAGGATTTTGGTAGACTACGCACGCTACAAAAAAGCTTCTAAGAGGGGAAAAGGTATTCCTGATATGCCGTTAGTTGAAGAGATACTTGACTATGTAGAAAGTAATAATCTTGATGTTATTCATCTAAATGAGATACTTGAGAAATTGGGTAGATCTGATCCTAGGTTGCTACGTATAGTTGAACTTAAGGTTTTTGGAGGGTTTAGTATTAGCGAAATAGCAGAAGTAGTGGGAATTTCTCCTACTACCGTAAAGCGAGAATGGGCTTTTGCAAAGGCTTGGCTTTTAAAAGAGCTGGATGGAGAAAGAGATGAATGATTGGGATGAACTGAAAAGGGTTTTTTTAGAAATATTGGATAAACCTCCTGGTTACAAGGAAAAAGCTGTGCAAGAGATATATAACTCCAATCCTGAGTTAGGTAAAGAGATTGCAAAACTCCTAAGATGGCATGAACGAGCAGATAACTTTGAAAAATTTCAGATTTTTTCTAAAGATATACTTAAAGCCATAACAGCTACCGAAGGGAAAGAAATTTTAGGGTACTCTGTCGTAAGAAGAGTGGATTTCCTTCCTTGGGGGGAACGTTATCAAGTTGCTAGGGATGGAGAATATTACCTTATGACTATTTGTAATGTGGATTATACCGATTCGATCGGTATGGAAAAAGAACGTTACTATTCTCCTATATCTCCTGTATTTCCCCAAAAAGCTAAGATAATTTTTGATGGGAGAATAAGCGTTGTTGAAAGGTTTATTGATGGTATACCTGTTACATCTTTTATAAGGGCTAGAAAGCTGGGGAGTAACTATTTTGCCAATTTGTGGAGAGCTATTGTATTTCCTTTAGGTCAACTTCATAAAATGGGATATTTTTTAGGAGGGTTTAGTGATACTGAACTTGTTATTTCAAAAGATGGTACTTTACATTTTCTCTCTAGTAGATTAGCTCCTTTACTTTACGTTGGAGTGCGAGACTTTCCTCCTGTAAAGAGCGGTTCCCCATTTATGGCTCCCGAAACAAGAATGGGTAGTTATTCTAGCCTTGCCGATATATATTCTCTAGGTATGGTTTTTTGGTATTGGAGTACAGGAGAAATTTTTCCTAATGGTAAGTGGACTCTAGGGAATAATAGTAAGGAGATGTTGGAACGTATGGTGGAAAAGGATCCTGCTAAACGTTTAGAATCTCTAGAGAATATCGTTATTTTCTAGCTTGATGGCCTCTTTTTCTCTTGTATTTGTGACGTTGGGAAGAGATAGTATAAAGCATAGTATAGATTCTTTTAAGAGACAAGAGCTTGAAGGGAGAAAAGAAATTGTAGTAGTTAACAATTCTTCGCTTCCTATTAAGGTTGATGGTGTAGATAAGTTAGTTAATCTTTCTACAAATATAGGTGCAGCGGCTGGTAGAAATTTGGGAGCTAAAGTTGCTAAAGGGGATTACCTCTTTTTCTTGGACGATGATGCTGTTATGGACTCCTCTTCTACTGCTAAAGAGCTTGTCTCTATTTTGGAAAGTTCCTCTTACGCTGTGGCTGCTACGGCCAAGAGTGTATTACCTTCCGGTAAGCCAATTTTTTCAGAGCTTCCTTCCTCTGATAAATCTATAGTAGATAGAGAGCTTGCCTTGACTCCCTATTTTTTCACCATGGGTGCAGTTGTAGATAGAAATAAATTTCTTGCTAGCGGAGGCTTTTTGGAAAGATTTGTAGTATATCAGGAAGAAGTTGACTTAAGTTTTAGATTTTTTAAGAATAACTATTCGATGTTCTACACTTCAAAGTCTGTAGTTGTTCATAGACGAGAGCATAAACGTGATAAGCGATATTGGTTCTTAAACAGTCTTAATAGGATACAAGTAGCGTGGAGACATTTTCCATCTGTATATGTTGTTAGCAACTTTGTTCTTTGGAGCGTTATATTACTTCTGAAAACGGGGAGTTTGTCCTTGTGGAAAAGTATGGTAGAAAAACTTCGCTTGCTATATATACCTTTAAGTAAAGAGCGTAACCCGTTGGGTTACTATGAAGTTGTCCAGTTGAAAAGGTTGGGAGCTAGGTTTATTTTTTAGGAATCTAGCTTAATAGTGGTAATAAAATTGGATACAGATTTTGAAACAAAAGACGATAGGAATCGTAATTAGTATAAAAAATATTTGGAGGTGCAAGATGAGAAAGTTTGCTATGGTAGTTATTTTTACTTTTTTGTTATACCCTCTGCATGCTAGTGAGATGGACGTGGATCAGATAATAGATAAGTTTGCTAATGCTGTTGGTGGTAAAGAAAATATCGCAAAAGTTAACGCTATTGTAATGACAGGTAAGTTAAAACAAGGTGAGGTGGAGTACCCTGTTAAGATTACAACTAAAAGACCCAACAAATTTAGGGTAGAGTTTTCTGTTCAAGGAAAAGTAGGAATTCAAGCTTTCGATGGTTCAACTGGTTGGTTTTATATGCCTTTTTTGGGGGATGACGCCAAACCTGAAAAGGTGCCTCCGCATCAGGTGGCGGTTATGAAAGAGCAGGATTTTTTTTACGATGGTCTTGTAAACTACAAAAATCACGGTAACAAGGTAGAGTTTCTAGGAGAAGATGAGGTAGAAGGAACTCCCGTTTATAAAATAAAACTTATAAAACCGAGCGGCAATGAAATCGTTTATTTTATAGATAAAGATAGTTTTCTACTTTTGAAAAACGAGGTTTCTATAAAGTTACCAGATGGCAATACTCATAAATCTACCGTTATTTTGGGTGATTATAAAAAAGTAGGTGATCTTATGCTTAACTTTTATGTTGAAGAAAAGAGGGGAAAGAACGCTTCTGTTATAGAGATAGATGAATACAAGATTAATCCTACAATAGATGATAAAATCTTCGCCTTTCCTGAGAATGTGGAAAAAACCGCTAACTAGATATAAGGAGGTAATATGGTGAGGGTAGTTTTTGCTTTTTTACTTTTGCCGCTTACGCTTTTTGCCGATTATGGAAGTTGGGTGTTTGGTAATATCTCAGCACGTTCTATAGGACCTGCTGTTATGGGTGGTAGGGTTTCAGATCTTGCAGCTATACCTTCTAATCCAGTTGTTATATATGTAGGATCTGCTAGCGGCGGTTTGTGGAAATCGAAAGATGGAGGGATAACGTTTAGCCCTATCTTTGATAAGTATCCCCAGTCTATTGGTGCTATCGCTATAGATCCTAACGATAGTGAAACTGTTTGGGTAGGAACAGGGGAACCTTGGACTAGAAACAGCGTTTCGGTAGGGAAAGGTGTGTACAAGAGTACCGATGGTGGGAAGAGTTGGAAGTTTATGGGGCTTGAAGATACAGAAAGGATAGCCAAAATTATAGTTCATCCCGAAAATAGCAAGATTGTGTACGTATGTGCCTTAGGGCACCTGTGGAATGATAATGAGGAAAGAGGAGTGTATAAGACCGTAGATGGCGGTAAAAGTTGGAAAAAGATTTTATACGTGGATCAAAAAACTGGATGTTCCGATATGGCTATAGATCCACAAGAGCCTGAAATATTGTACGTTGGAATGTGGGAGTTTAGAAGGTGGCCTTGGTTCTTTAAGTCTGGGGGACCAGGCAGTGGTTTGTATAAGAGTCTAGATGGTGGTAAAAACTGGACTTTGTTAAAAAACGGTTTTCCTGAGAAACCTTGGGGTAGAATAGCTGTTGCTGTAGCCCCATCTAGGCCCAGTAGAGTTTACGTTCTTTTAGAAGATGATAAGGGGACAGCTCTTTATAGATCCGATGATTTTGGTAATAGTTTTGTAAAAGTTAACGAAGGTTTTAATATTAGAGTTAGACCGTTTTACTTTGCACGTTTAATCGTAGATCCTGTGGATTACAATATAGTTTATAAACCTGGTATTTCTCTGACTATTAGCAGAGATGGTGGAGAGTCGTTTGCAGGTCCTTTTGGCTATGGAGGCACGGTGCATCCAGATCATCATGCTTTATGGATAAATCCTAAAAATCCTAAGCATTTGATACTGGGAACTGATGGAGGAGTTTATGAGTCGTTTGATAGGGGTGATAGTTGGCGGCATTTGAACAACTTACCTATTTCCCAAGTTTACAGAGTAGGGGTTGACAATGAGTTTCCCTACAACGTCTACGTAGGGTTGCAAGATAACGGTTCGTGGAGAGGACCTTCTATGAAATTGGGTTTTAGAGGAGTATTAAATAAACATTGGGAAACTGTTGGCTTCGGCGATGGCTTTTGGAGCTTCGCTCACCCTAAAGATTCTAAAATGGTGTTCTCTGAGTATCAAGGAGGGAAACTTGTTAGAGTGGACATGACAAGTGGTGAACTTAGATCTATAACTCCTCACCTTGCTACGGGTGAGAAACTTCGTTTCAACTGGAACACCCCTTTTCTTTTTGGACCTAGTGGGACACTGTATGTTGGAGCTCAGTTTCTTTTTAGGTCGCTAGATAACGGCGAATCGTGGGAAAAGATCTCTCCAGACCTTACTACCAATGATCCTGAGAAGCAGAAACAACATTTGTCAGGGGGTATGACTGTAGATAACACAACTGCCGAAAATCATACAACTATATACTCTATAAGTGAATCGCCAATAGACAGTAACGTTATATGGGTAGGAAGCGATGATGGACTCGTACACGTTACTACGAATGGAGGGAAAGAGTGGATAGAAGTCACACCCAAAAGTGGTGTTCCTAAAAACACATGGGTCTCTTTTATAGAAAGTAGTAATCATAAAAGAGAGCGAGCTTACGTAACCTTTGACGGTCACAGAACAGGAGATATGAACACCTATCTATTTGTTACCGACGATATGGGTAAAAGTTGGAGAAAATTACCTACAGAGGGTGTGGAAGGATACGCATACGTGGTAAAGGAAGATCCAGTTAACGAAAAGTTGCTTTTTCTGGGTACAGAGTTCGGTCTATATATCTCTATAGACGGTGGTGAAAGTTGGGCTAGATTTAAAAAAATACCGAAAGTTTCTGTGAGACACATGGTTATTCATCCTAGAGGTGACCTTGTTGTAGGTACTCACGGTAGAGGGGTTTATATAATAGACGATCTATCTCCTCTTAGGGCTTTGACTCCGGAGCTATTATCAGAAGAAGTTGTAATTTTACCATCCAGAGACGGTGTACAGTATTTAATGACTCCACTAGATGGATGGGGTGGTGCTGACGAGGAGTTTTTGGGAGATAACCCTCCAGATGCAGCATTTATCCATTTCTTTCAGAAAAAACGGCATCTGTTTGGATCTCTAAAAATGGAGGTATACGATTCCTCAGGTAATTTGGTTATCTCACTTCCTGTTCCCAAAAATAGAGGAATAGTAAGGGTATTGTTCCCTATGCGTTTGCCTCCTCCTAAGGTACCTCCGGGAAATTCGTTACTTCCAGCTATGATAGGACCCTATCTGATGGAAGGAGAATATACCTTTAAGCTGGTAAAAGGAAATAAGAGCTACGAGGGGAAAATTAGTTTGGTAAAAGACCCTCGTAATAAACACTCTGAGAGCGATAGGAAGCTGCAGCAACAAACTGTTCTTGAACTTTACTATCTACTCGAGGATCTGGGGTACCTCGCGGATACTCTAAAGTATATAGAAGATCAGGCTGCTGATATTCTTAAGAAAAAGAAGTTGAAACAGGTTGCAAAAATCAAGGAAGAAGCCCTTGCTCTTAGAAAAGAACTTGTAGCTACACATCCTGCTGGGTGGCTTTCTGGAGAGGAAAAACTCAGAGAGAAGATAGGTGAGCTTTATATGGGAGTTATAGCGTACCTGGGTAGACCTACAAAAACTCAGCTTTCTCAGCTCGACTTTTACAAAAAAGAGTTCTCTAAAGCTGAGAAAAAGTTTAACGATTTAGTTGAAAAAGTTAAAGCTGTTAATAGAAAGATTGAACGTTCAGGATTTGTAATAAAGATTCTTTCAAAAGAGGAGTGGAGAGAAAAAAGAGAAAAGATATAGAGTTGATAGGTTTGGAGGACAACGCCTTTTGTCCTCCAAACCTTTTTAAAATTACAGAAGTTTTAAGGAAACTAACTTTTTTGTTGGACTACCTTTAATTTTTACTCTATTTAAAACACAGATAAGTACGGTAAGGAACTATTTAGTAATCCGGTAAGAATGATATGTAGAGATACGGAATGTTGTAATGTTTATGTAGTTTTGTCATAATTGGGTAAAAAGAGTTATGTTAAAGGGGGTCGTATATATGAGAAGTTTATTAACGTTTGGTATATTTTTATTTTCTTTCTCTATATACGCTCTTGTACCACCACATGGATTTGGTCTTCCTAGTACAATTACAGGAGTTACTACTACAAATTTACTTACTATCGATTATGGTGGAGGTAAATGGGTAGAGGCGCATGATGATACGCACATATACTACTCTATATCTAGCAATGGAACTACTTGGAACCCAGGAACTGTTGTCATGGGAAGTGGCTCAACTTTGTATTACTCTCCAGTTATAAGGTATTTAGGTATTTTCTCAGGACAGCATAAATGGCTTGTAGTTTTTATAAGAGATAACGGTTCTGAGTTTGATATTATGTATTCCATAGGAACTGACAATGGAACCAGCATAAGCTGGACATCACCCCAACTTGTAGCTTCCTATATGTCGTCAGATTCTGCTGATGATAACAATCCATGGGTTGCTGTTGCTATTGGAACGCCTACCAACGTAACGATAGTATGGGAATCAAATATTCAGACAATAGGTTCTAATAACTACGGATCTGATAGAGATATCTTTTACGTAGACTGTACTTACAACGGCGGCAGTTCGATGAGTTGTTCATCGGCAGCAGCGTTAAATAGTGATGCAACCAGCGATAGTGCAATAGATGAGGATGTAGCTTTAGCAACAGACGGTAACGGCAACTGGTTAGCTGCATGGGTAAGGGATAGCCAGGATATAATGTATTCACGCAGAACTGGAGCGAGTTGGAGTGCTGCTTCTCCGTTAGTGGATTACAATTCAACTATACCTGCGGCGTATCCTCAAATCTCTATCTCTTGGAGAGGTGATGAAGTATTTGTGTTTTGGATACATGATATACATGGGAGTGATGTAAATAAGAGTGATGTAGTGTACAAGAAGTCTACAGATGATGGAGCTAATTTTTCGACTGTTACGCTTCTGTATGAAGTGAATAATGCAGTTGGTATAGATAGTGTAAGAAGCCATGTTGGTAGTAACAGGTGGGGAGTTGTATTCGAGACGGACGATAACATAACAACTTGTAGCGCTGCAATAGGAAGCGATAGAGATATATTTATCTTATTATCTGCTGATGGAAATACCTGGAGTAATTATGGTTGCTTGGCAGTGAATAGCTTTGCCGATACAGATACAAATACCGACCACGAACAATTTCCGGCTCTAGTTTCGTCCACGGTAAACGCGGGTGAGTGGGTTGTTGTCTGGCATAACGTGACATACGGTCGGTTGCAATCAACCAAGAGCAATACAGTACCTGTTGTACTCAAGGAATTTTTAGTAGAATAATATACCTTTATAAATAAAAGTTTTCTATCCCCTCTCAAGCAAGAGAGGGGGTGTTTTTATTCGGTTTGCTGTTTATACATGAGCCGCTTTGTGTTCTAGGATTTGTGTAAGCTTTATTTGAAAATAAAATAAAAAAGTTTCTTGGGTAGTCGTAGGTTGTAACTTTTTGTCTGTGTCCAGTAAGTAGTAGAGGAGTACAAAAGGTATTAGTCTTGTATAATTTACACATACACCTATAAACCTAACTGTTTTGGTATTTCTATTATGCGCTTTAAAGAAATAAAAAGAGGTATTTTTACTATACCAGGTAAGTTGGGTGATATATTTATATATATAGACAAACCTCTTCCTGTAAAAGATAAAAGAAAATTGATCATTATGTTGCACGGGCTACGGGCGTCTGCTGAATGGGGATTTTTCCCTACTCTTGCTACCTGTTTTGCTTACTGGGGTGCTACAGTTGTTAGAATAACCTTCAGCGGTGCAGGTATGCCTATTAACTCTCTAGAGGTTGTAGAAAAAGAAAAATTTGCTATAAATAACCCATACTACGAATTGGAGGATACTCTGGTAGTCCTGGAGAGGATCTTCTCTTTTGTAAACGAAGATCTATCGGTTTACCTGTATGGTCATTCAAGGGGAGGATGCATTGCTATACTAGCAGCATCCCAATTTTCTGGTTTTAAAGGACTTGTTACCTGGGAAGCAGGAGCTACCGTCTTCAGGTGGTCAAAAGAAGAGATAAAGCAGAGGTTAAAAGGAGATAAAATTTTTCTAAAGGATGATACTACTGGAAAAGGTCTTTATCTACTTAAAGAAGGTTTTGATATTATGGAACGTTATAAAAAAGAACTTGATGTCGAAGCTTCTGCTGCAAAGTTAACTATACCTTGGCTTATTATTCAAGGAGATAAAGATAGATTTATAAAACTATCGGAAGCTAAAACTTTGTATGGAGTTAGTTCTAAAAGTGAACTTGTTGTAATAGAAGGTGCAGATCATACTCTCGGAACAACCCACCCTTTCTCCTCACCTTCTTTACACTTCTTGCGTGCTACAAAGATAACTCTCGACTGGCTTTCTCGTAGCTGAAGATTATTACTTTTAAGTATTTACTAAAGTATCAACTGTTCCAGGCTCTGTAACTATCAAGAGTAAAAAATCTACTTCCTGACCACGATTTACTCTCTCTTTGCCCTCTATACAGGTGTTAGGGGTAGGAACTATATGAGTTCAGATCTACTTAGAGATATCGATTTCAGCGTAGTTTTTCAAACGTTTTGCTTGAGATATTTACGTTGATAGCTATGTGATTGCTCTATTTTTGCAATTTTTGTATATAGATTGGTGTACCTGTTGTACCAGTTGAACTGCTTTGCTACCTTATGTTTTTAACTGTTTTGTTCCTGTTTGTATATTGTTCATTTTATACCATCGCTATTTGATACTTCTACAGAGACAGGTATTCCCTGTCTAACACTTGCAGTTACTACACAGAAATCTTCAAATAGATCTAGACATCTAGCTAACCTCTTAGGTTCTCTGTTAACACTCTCAGGTAAATTGATTTTTACTGATATCTCAGAAATCCTCCATCTTCCTTTTTTATTTCTTGCTACAGTTGTCCTTACTTCTGTGGTAGTACCTTCTGGTATTTCGATTCTCGATTTCTGTAAACAGAATAGCAAGCTAGCTGTTAGGCAGTATCCGACAGAAGCTGCTAATATTTTGGAAGCTTCCGGCCCTTTGCCTTCCCCTAAAGGAGGAGCTTCATCTATTATAGTTTTCCAACTCGATGGGTTATCAACAGTGACTTCAAAGGTGTATTTGGATAGTTGTTCCAGTTTTACTTTGGATTGTTTCTGCTCTTTTTTTGAATTTCCACTCATATTGTACCTCCAACTTTTTGCTCTAAAAAGAGTGTACTACAACGAATGTTGGCACAAAAGTTTAAAAGTAATCTCCTTTATCTGATTAAGTTTCTGATCGTGTTGATACTGGTTTTTATAGGTATTCTTTTGCAAAGAAAACGGTCTTTGGGACTTTTAATTCTTTGTAAAAGTAACTTTTTTTGTTTTACTACTTTTAAATCTTCTTTTGCCGATTACAAATAATGCTTATTTGGATTTCTAACGTTTCTAAAGGATGGAGAAAAGATTTTTATTGTTTTATGCTAAATAAGCTGCTTTTTATCGTTCTTTTAGTAAACACACTTCCCCTGTTGCTCTTTGCTTATTTGGTCTTACAGAGTTTCTGTAGAAAGCTTTACTTTTTTGTAATTGTTTTAGTAAGCTCTAGCTAGTGCACATATATTTCTACCTAACTCCAACTCACGAGCTTTTTCTTCATCTACTTTTAATATTCCCAGGTTTACTCGCTTTATATCTACGTATTGAGTAGGAAACTCTGGCAAGCTGTTTAGTATATATTCTACAAATTGGTCTCTACCTTTTTCCAACATCATAAGGTCTTCGTTACTCTCTTTTAGTGTTCCTAGCTTAGCGGCAAATATACCTTCGTCGTTCATTTCGTCAAGCTTGGAGTAGTGACCTGGTAATACGACCATCTGGTTTCCTAGAGAAGTTATCTCTTTTAGTGATGCGTAGTGCAAAGGTGCCCATTTTTCTCCTTTTCCGCCTAAATCTGGTCTTGAGATAGAGTTTATAAATATTGAATCGCCACTAAAGATAAATTTGTTGTTTAGAATAAATATCACATTCCCTAGCGTGTGTCCCGGTATATGTTTTGTTGTAATCCGAGCGCTCCCGAGATTAAAAACGCTCCTGTTATGCAAGTAGCTGTAGCTTATTTGTGCAGGTAGCATATCCATAGGATGAATACCGTCGTAGGGATGTAGGTAGTAGGGGATACCATCTTTGTTAAGTTTAGGCCCACCGCTTATATGATCGGCGTGAGCATGAGTATCGAGTACTAAGGATATTTTTACCTTCTTCTCTGCAGCAAATTTTTCGTAGATTTCGGTATGTCTTAGCGGGTCTATTATAATCATCTCTCCGAGAGAAACAATTATGTGGCTAAGACATCCTCTTGCAGGTCTTATGACTTGATAAACCGATATATCTTTGTCCTCAACCACCTCTTTTATATAGTAGAAGTTACCCCAGCCTTCCATTCCTTCTTCCAGGTGATAGGCGTTGTATCCTAGTGATCTTAGGGCTTTAGCAACAAAATCAGAGGTTATTCCTCTTGCACATACAACAAGGATCTCTTTGTCAAAAGTAAGGTCTTCTAGTGTATTTTCAGTAAAGTATCTCTTGGCTGAAGCGGTCTCTCTTTGCTCTCTATCTGGTGCTCCTACAAACCTGTGTGGTACTATCTCGGCGTAGGGTATATTTATATAAGTAACTTTACTTTTACCTTCTACCTTCCATCTTTTAAAATCCTCTTCTCTCCTTATATCAAATATAACGATATCTTTATTTGCGGTCAGAACTTTGAATAATTCGCTCGCCTTTATAGATTCTCTCATCGTAAAAGCCTCCTGTTCGTTTTATTATGTGTGTATTTAGTATATCATATCCCACAGGCCAGTAAGTTCTTTTTGTTATCAGCTTTATTTAATAACGGAAGTCGCTATAGAACGCAACGCTATAAAACTTAAGCTGGTCTTATTCTATCGATTTAGCTTTTGTGTATTATATTTAATACAGCTTCAAGGATATCTTCTTTGTTGGGTTTAGAGATATAGTCTCCATCTGAGCCATAGGGTGTTCTGTGTTCAGATGCTGTTAGCGTTATAGGTTCACTATCTAACCACCAAAACGCTCCTCTTTTTAGCAATTGGTCTAGTATAAATGCGCTAGCTCCTCCTGGTACGTCTTCGTCTACTATAAGCAAGCGCTTTGTCTTTTTGATAGAATCAAGTATTATTCCTTCTCTATCGAGAGGAAGAAGAGTTTGGATATCTATTACTTCTATCTCTATATTTTTTTTGGAAAGTAATTTAGCTGCTTCTAGTGCTATAGAACAACATGCTCCGTACGTTACAACGGTTACTTCTTTGCCGTGTCTTAATATTTCTGGAATACCTAAAGGTGTAGTTATATCTGAGATATTAGATGGAAGAGGTTCTTTTAGTCTGTAGCTGTTTAGCACCTCTATTACTAAGGCTGGATCGTCGCCTTGGAGTAAGGTGTTATAAAATCCTGCAGCTTTTGTCATATTACGGGGTACACAAATCCACACCCCCTGGAGTAAACTTATCAGTGCTCCCATCGGTGAACCTGTGTGCCATATCCCTTCTAATCTGTGGCCTCTGGTTCTAATAATAACAGGAGCTGCCTGTATTCCAGCTGTCCTGTATCTTAAAGATGCTAGGTCGTCTGAAGCTAGTTGTAACGCGTATAATAGATAATCCAGGTACTGTATTTCCGCTATTGGTCTAAATCCTCTCATAGCTAGTCCTATAGCTTCTCCTAATATTGTTGCTTCTCTTATACCTGTATCAAAAACTCTATCATCTCCATATTTTTCTTGTAATCCAGCTGTTCCTTGGTTAACGTCTCCTAATTTGCCCACATCTTCACCGAATATAACGACTTCAGGGTAACGAAAGAGAATAGAATCGAAAGATTGTTGTAATATCTCGTAACCGTACACACTTTCAGCAGTATCGTAGTATAGAGGTTTTACTTCTTTTACTTTTAGGGGGGATTTTGGAGTTTCACTGTATAGATGGCTAGAAAGGGTATCTAGTAGGGATGAGTATTTTTTTATCCATTTAGTCAGGGACAAACTATTTTCTGTCTTCAAAAAGCGAGCTTCACGTGCTACAGATAAAAGGTCTCGATAAAGGATAATCTGCTTTTTGTTTATTTTTTCTACCAAATTATCTAGTTTTTGATTCTCGAGAATAGCAACTAGCTCTTTTCTGGCTTTTCTTATAGGTTCTTGAAATTTCTCCCATGCTCTTTCTTTAGCTTTTTTTACCCTCTCCTTGATCCTTTTTTCAATTTCAATCAGATGATCTTCTCGAGCGATATTCTCCGTCAATATCCACTCTTTAAATTTTTTTATACAATCGAATTCTTTCTCCCATTCTAGTCTTTTTTTGGATTTATAACGTTCGTGGCTTCCTGAAGTGGAGTGTCCTTGAGGTTGAGTCAACTCTTCTACGTGCACTATAACTGGTATTCTGTCTCTACGTGCCAGTGATTCAGCTTCTTTATATGTGGAAATAAGAGCCAAGTAGTCCCATCCTTTTACCCTGAACAGATAATATCCGCCCTTACTGGAATAGATAAATCCTCTTAAAGTATCGCTTATATTGGACTTTGTAATCTGATATTCGTTTGGAACCGATATTCCATAACCATCATCCCATATAGATATTACTGCTGGTCCTCCCATTATTCCTAAAGCGTTTATCGTTTCCCAAAATAACCCCTCTGCACATCCTGCATTTCCAGTAGTAGCGAATATAACTTCTGAGCCTTTTTGAGTGAGTATACCTTCGTATTTATCTAATTTCCCTTTCTTGTACAAAGTAGAGGCTTTAACTAAACCTAGAACTCTTGGCATCTGTGCCGCTATAGGTGCGAGGTCAGCTACATGGTTGTAAAGAGTTACGTGAGTTGTAAACTCTCCGTTTTCCTTGCTTATAAGAGGGGTAGCGTACTGATTGTTAGCCTGGCGAGCACCGGAAAATATTTCTCTTCCGGGTGTTATATCTGCATAAAGCTGGGTAAAAAATTTTTCGGGGTCTACCACTCCTTGGGCAAATAAAATTGTCTGATCTCTGTAATAGCCTGATCTAAAATCTCCTTTTTTAAAGAAATGAGATAAAACCACCTGGGGTAGCTCTTTACCGTCTCCAAATATGCCAAATTTTCCCTTTCCTAAAAAAACTTCTTTTCTTCCTTGATAACTGCATTCTCTGCTCAAGAGCACAATTTCGTAATCCTTAAGTATCACTTCCTTTGGAGGATCTCCATGGTATCTCATCTTTTACTCCCTCTGTTTAAGTAATAAAAGCACACTACGTCAACTTGCTCCTCATTATATCAATTAACTACTTTCTAAGTACCGAGGAGATATTGAATAGTAACTGGTACAGGTAAGATAGATTTTATAAAAGTAAGTAAGGTATTGTCGATTTTCTATTTAATGCCTTCTATTAGCGTTTTTGCCTCTTTAAAGAGGATCTTTTCTCTTTTACTCGAGTGTATAAATTGGGGAAATTTCCAGTTAAAAATAAGGCGTTCTTCGTAAAACTTTAGAGCTCTATGGGGTAATCTGGTTTGTATAACTGTAGGCCAAGTATACCACCTTTTGGTATATACGTTGTATAAACCGTTGTATATGTTTATATACCCACCTAGTGAGCAAGCTATAAGGAAATAGAAGATAATATTTCTTTTTTTAAGTGTTATTGCATTTTTTACGGCTGTTACTAAAGCCAGGTATATAGCCGGGTAACAATCTAGAAGAAGTCGTGGGCCGTAGCAATGTCCTCCCCACCATATGGAAAACGCACTTATTATAAAAAGATGGGCTATCGGATAGAGGTAGAAAGGTATAAGTTTTCCTTTGCTTATCAACCTGTGGTTGTACAGAAGTGCTGGTATAAGAGGTGAAAAGAAGATCACTCCGCGTGATGGAGATACAATATTGCCTGCTAGGCCTTCTAAAAATTCCGATACGTTAAATAGGTTTTCAAATCTGTTTGGCGAGTAGTATATGTGGCTAGAAAGACCGAACTTTATAAGTGTAAGGTATGCGAATGCTAAGAAAATAAAAGAGAATGTAGCTAATATATAGAAAGCTTTTTTTCTGTTTCCTGTGAGGTAGAAATAAAGAGATACAAATATTGGAAATATAGCTGTAACTGGTCTGGTTATTGCCGAAAGTATTAGGAGTATTGTAACTGGAAGCGCTTTATTTTTTATAGAGAAAATTATTGTTAGCGATATGTATATAAGAACCCATATGTTTGAAAAAAGTGTAGTTGCTGTGTTGGAAGATATGTGTGTACTGCTCCAAAATAGGAAAGCTGTGATAGCCGAGTAAATCTCGTTTAGGTATAAACGGGCTAGATAGTAAAGCGATACGACAAGAAACATGGATGCTATCGCTGATATATATCTTTGTAATTTGAGATCTAAATCTACGTTTGCTTTAATTGTTTGTGGGGAATTACTGCTGAAATCAAAAGGTGCAGCAGCTGCTATAGGAAAAACTGGTATTAGGCTTCCTATTGGTATTGAATAGTAAATAGAGTTGTTCTTTTCTACTAGTTTCCACTTTCCTAAAACCTTTCTGTATTCTTTTAGCCCTGCAAAGTCTAAAGAGTGGCTTTTATAAAAGTAGTTTGCTAGTATAAATACTCCTAGAGGATCTCCTTCACTGTAGCTATTGTGTGCTGTTAATGAGACAAGTAGTGTTATAGATAGTACTGTTGTTATGGGAAGTAGCCTGAGTATTTTGTTTAAACTGTTCACTTTGCTTTATTCTGAAATAATATTACAATAGTAAAGTTTTTATGAGTGTTCTGGGTGAAGAGTTTCGGTTTGCAAAGTGGTAAAATCTTTTGTAAATTTCATTCAAAAATGTTAGGAGACAGCTATGGAGCGTTACGATGCGATTAGTGTAGAGGACAAATGGCGTAGCTGGTGGCAAGAGCGTGATTTTTATAAAACTCCCGAGAATCCTGGAGAGAAAAAGTTTTATCTTCTGGAGATGTTTGCTTATCCATCTGGTGATATCCACATGGGCCATTTTAGGAATTACACCCTGGGCGATGCTGTAGCACGTTATTTACGGATGAAAGGTTATAACGTTTTACATCCTTTTGGTTGGGATGCTTTTGGTTTACCTGCTGAAAATGCCGCAATAAAACACGGTATTCATCCGGCTAAGTGGACTTACTCAAATATTGAAAAGTCTAGATCAACTCTTAAACGTATGGCTATATCTTACGATTGGAGTAGAGAGATAGTAACGTGTAGAGAGGATTACTATAAATTTACCCAATGGATGTTTTTGTTACTTTTTAAAAGAGGTTTAGCCTATAGGAAAAAGGCTGAAGTAAACTGGTGTCCTGTAGATAAAACTGTTTTAGCTAATGAGCACGTTATAAATGGGTGTTGTTGGAGGCATCCTGATGTGCCTGTGGAAAAGAAGGAGCTTGAACAATGGTTCTTTAAAATTACAAGTTACGCTGATAGGCTTTTAGAGGGTTTAGAAAAACTTAGGGGATGGCCAGCTAGTACAGTTAAACAACAGAGAGATTGGATCGGTAGATCTGAAGGCATGTCTATATTTTTTAATACGGAAGATGGAGACAGTATAGAAGTTTTTACAACTCGTCCAGATACCTTGTGGGGTGTTACATTTATCACTTTAGCTCCTGAACATGAGTTGTCTAGGAGATACTCTGAGCACAATGCTGAATTGAAGAGTTATATAGATAGAGCGACGAAAAAGAGTGAGATAGAAAGAAGTGATTTTACAAAAGAAAAGGAGGGTATATTTACAGGAAAATACGCTATTCATCCTGCAACTGGTGAGAGAGTACCTATATGGGTTGCCGACTATGTACTTATCAACTACGGAACAGGTGCGGTTATGGGAGTACCTGCTCACGATCAAAGGGACTTTGAGTTTGCTAAGAGATACTCTTTACCTATAAAAGTTGTTGTAAAGCCTAAAAGTGGGGAAATTGGGGATCTTGGTTGTGCTTATGACGGTCCTGGATATATGATCAACTCTGGCGAGTTGAACGGGACTGAAGTTCCTGATGAATTGGAGAAAGTCTTTCTTTTCTTAGAAGAGAGGGAGATAGGCAGGAGGTCTGTTCAGTACAAACTGCGTGATTGGCTTATCAGTAGACAAAGATACTGGGGAGCTCCTATACCTATTATTCATTGTCCAAAGTGTGGTATAGTACCTGTTCCTGAAAACGATCTGCCGGTGAGGTTGCCAGAAAACGTAGAAAATTTTATACCTCAGGGTAGATCTCCTCTTGAGGATATACCTGAGTTTATAAACGTTGCTTGTCCAAAGTGTGGGGTAGCTGCCAGAAGAGATCCAGATACTATGGATACTTTTGTTTGTTCCTCATGGTACCATTTGCGATACACAGATCCGCATAATCCTGATCTTCCATTTGATCCCAAGAAGGCGGAAATTTGGATGCCAATCGATCTTTATATAGGAGGAGATGAACACGCCACTGGTCATTTGTTGTACTTTAGATTTTTTACGAAAGTTCTCTACGATGCTGGATATTTAAACGTTGACGAGCCGTGTGTTAGGTTGTTTCACCAGGGTATGGTAAAGGACGAGATAGGCCGGGTTATGTCTAAATCACTGGGCAACGTGGTAGAGCCTGCTGTCTTATTCGATAGATACGGTGTTGATATACCACGGTTAGCTATCTTTTTCTTTGCCCCTGCGGACCAGGATATTATGTGGTCGGATAAGGTAGTAGCTGGGGTAAGACGTTTTGTTGATCGCTTGTGGAACCTTATTATAGAGGCAACTAACATTTCCAAGAACAGCAAGATGGTGTACGATAAGAGCCGACTTTCTAAAAAGGGAAGAAATATTCTCAGATACGCTCATAGGGCGTTGGATAAGGCTATTAAGGCCTATGAGGTTAGTTTTGCCTTTAATACAGTTATAGCGGCCGTTATGGAGTTTTTGAACGAAGTAAAAAAGTATAATGTCTCGGATTTAAATGACAACGACTTTGCTGCTCTTTATGAAAGTTTAAAGATAGTAACTTGTATCTTAGCTCCTTTGGCGCCTCATCTAGGAGAAGAGATGTGGGAAAAACTGGGAGAAAAACCTTCTGTATTTGAAACTTCTTTCCCAGAATTAGACGAAGACGCTTTGCGGGAGGAACTTTTGGAAATTCCTATACAGGTAAACGGCAGGGTTAGGGATAAAATTTACGCTCCACCAGGTACCAGCAGAGAAGAGATAGAAAAAAAAGCTCTTTCATCTGAGAGGATTAAAAAATTTCTGATGGGTAGAGATCCTAAGAGAATAATCTTTGTTCCTGATAAACTAGTTAATATAGTTGTCTGAGGAGAGAGGAGTATGAGAAAAATTTTTTGTTTCCTGTTTTGTCTAGCTTCAACGATCTATGCGGAAAGCTACTTAATAAAGTTGGATTTAGACAGTTATACTGAAACTGCCAAATTAAGAGACTATCTAAAGGTGGAGGAAGTAACTCCAGATAGTGTGAAAGCTTGGATCGGCAGAAGGGATATAGGTTTATTGCATAGGATGGGTATAGACTATGAACTTTTATTTCCTGAAACTGAAGTCACCTCTTGTCCAAACACTTTTAGCTTTGCGAACCCTATTTGGAACTGTTATCCTACTTATCAACAGTACGTTGATTTCTTAAATGACGCTGTTGCAGCTTATCCTGGGCTTATAACTTTAGAAAAAATAGCTGACTCTACAAATTCTGTGCGTCCGCATGCAATTTGGGTGGTTAAGATAAGTGACAATGTAGCTTTAAACGAGCCTGAGCCTGAAGTTTTTTTATCATCTTCTATGCACGGTGATGAATTGGCAGGTTATGTGTTGCTTTTACGTTTTATAAGGGAACTTCTTACAGGTTATGGAAACGATGCAACTTTAACTGCTCTTGTTGACGATACTGAAATTTGGATAGCGCCGTTAACTAACCCAGACGGTGCTTATTATAGTAGTGACACATCTGTTTCTGGCGCTATACGTTATTACACTACCTCTAGTGGTTCTAACAGTTGGGTTGATCCTAATAGGAATTTTCCAGATCCTCAAGACGGTATGCACCCAGATGGTAACCCTTATTGGAAAGAAACGGAGGGTATGTTAAACTTTGCTCGTAAGCGTAATTTTGTTATCTCGGCTAATTATCACGGTGGAGCAGAAGTGGTAAACTATCCCTGGGACACTATGCCGCAAGATCACGTTGATACAAATCACTTTATATCCTTTTCCAGTGAATACGCTACAAATGCACAAAATGATGCTCCCTCCAGTTTAGGTAACTACATGACAGATCTAAACAACGGTATAACCAATGGATATGATTGGTATGAAGTAAACGGTGGTAGGCAAGATTATCAAACATACTTTAGGAATGGAAGAGAAGTAACCATAGAAGTGTCTTCAATAAAAACTCCCAGTGCCTCTTTACTTCCAGATTATTGGGTTGCCAATAGGAACGCGATTGTATCGTTAATTAAGCAGGTAGGCAAAAGTGTTATAAAAGGGATAATTTACAGTTCTCAGTGTTCGAGCAATGTTAGGGCTAAGGTAGAACTTGTAGGGCATGACAGTGCGTTTCATAATTCTTACGTCTATTCCCAGCACGATAACGGTGATTACTATAGAATGGTTAATCCTGGTACTTATACAGTTTCTTTTAGTGCACCTGGTTTTAATACCGTTATTTATCAAGGAATAACCGTAAGTTCCAGTACTGCAACTGTTTTAAATGTAGATTTGGATCCAACGGGATATTGTCCTATAATAATTGACGATTTTGAAGATTGGCAAATACCTATGTGGAATATAGTAGAATAAAGAGGAAAGGAGGAATCGCTTATGAAAAAGTTAAGTTTCTTGTTAGCAATAGCCCTTATCGGTGTGTGGGGATGTGCGAAAAAACAAGAGGAAGCTGCTGCTCCAGCTGAGCAACCTGCTGCAGAGGCGGAAGAAGCTGCAGCGGTTCAAGAGGAGCAGACTATGGAAGAACAAGCAACTACTGAAGAAACTGCACAAGAGACAGAAGGTGCTACTGAAGAAGCAGCTGAAGAAGCTACCGAAGGCGAAGCTGCTGAGGAAGCAACTGAAGAGGGTACCCAATCAGATGAGGGTGGAGCTGAAGAACAGAAAGAAGGAGGAGAAACTACTGAAGGTGGAGAAGGAAACTAAGTAAATAAAAGAGGATAGAGTAAACATTTATAAGAGTTGAAAGAGGTGGTGTTATGAATTTAGTAACTAAAGTTGGTATAGTAGGGAGTATTATGATGTTTTCTATTCCTCTTTTTGCTCAGAAAAAAGAACCACCTGCACCTGATCTGGCTGTAAAAGAAAAGTCCTCAGTGGAAGTTATGATAACAGGTCAACCTACAGAACAGGAATTACGTAAGTTAAAAGAGGAGAAGAAGATAGTAGCGGTTATAGATAATCGTACCTCAGATGAAGATAGAGGTTTCGATGAGGCTAAAGTAGCGGAGAAGCTAGGTATAAAATATTTCAACATACCTGTTTCACCTGCCAACCTCAACCGTGACACCTTGGAGCATTTTTATAAGGTTATGACAAATTTGGAAGGTCCTGTTTTGATGCATTGTGCATCTGGTAATAGATCGGCGGCCCTTTACTACGCGTATCTTGTTGAAGTAAAGGGTCTTCCTAAGGAAAAAGCTAGGAAAATAGCTAAAAAAATGGGACTACGCTCTATGTTACTTCTAAATAAAATCGATTCGCTCATAAAAAAATAAGTCTAGATAAAAAATACCAGTAAAGAGCAGGTGTACTCTACACCTGCTCTTTATTACACTTTTCTTTACCCATAAGGTGTTGAGAAAACAGAGTATCTGTTTAACTTTTCATCTAGCTGGGGCTGAATTGTTTTATTTAGGTTTCACCTTTCTAGAGTAGTCAACTTTTTTTCATTGCAACTGATTTCTGATCTTCAATTTGGCTCTATAGGTACCTTATTTGAGAAATAGTTAGATTGGGTGTTATCTATTTCTGCGGATAAGGTTTATAATACACTTAGCTTAAACTGAATAAGGAGGAGTGTTTAATGAAGAGAGTAGTGTATTTAGGTCTCATCTTATTGCCATTTACTCTTTTTGCTCTCACGCCACCACACGGTTTTGGCCCTGCTAATAAAATTACAGATACAACTACCGTGGATCTCGTGAGTATAGATTATGGTGGGGGTAAGTGGGTAGTGGCGTACGGTGATAGTGGTAGTATAAAGTATGCTATATCTAGTGATGGGACCAATTGGAACACAGGAATTGTGATATTACCTTCTGGTTCTACCGACTATTATCAACCTGTTGTAAAGTATCTAGGATTCTTCTCAGGACAATACAAATGGTTAGCTGTGTTTAGGAGAGATATTGGCACTGAGGTGGACGTTGTGTATTCGATAGGTACCGATAACGGAACCAGTATGAGTTGGACTTCACCGGTAGTGGTAGCGTCTTATATGTCATCTGACTCGGCTTTGGATAACAATCCATGGGTCGCTGTGGATCTTGGAATTTTTGCTGGAAACGATAGTACTGTGATCATAGCGTGGGAATCTAATATTCAACAAATAGGTTCTACTAACTACGGAGGCGATAAGGATATTTTTTATGTAGAGTGTACATACAGCGGAGGTAATTCTTTCAGTAGCTGTTCATCAGTAGCGGCGTTAAATAGCGACGCTACTACTGATGCTACGTACGATGAAAAGGTGGCTTTAGAGACGGACGATAACGGTAACTGGATAGCTGTGTGGGGAAGAACTAATGGAGTTGCCTATTCTAGAAAATCAGGTGGTAGTTGGAGTAATGTGGCAATTTTGGACAGTAGCTACGTTAATATTGGAGCGTATCCTCTATTTTCTATCGCTTGGAGGCTTAATACTGTACTTGTATTCTGGATAACCGATGCTTACGGTGGTCCTGATTTTGGTATAGTCTATAAGAAATCCACCGATGACGGAGTAACTTTTGGAGCAGCAGTATCTTTATATGAAGCTAACGGCGGCTTTGTAGGTAGCGTGCGCAGTAACGTTAGCGGTACTAAATGGGGTGTTATATTCGAAACAAACGATAGTGTGACAACTTGCGGTCAAGGAGTTGGAAGCGACTACGATATTTTCGTCCTATTCTCAGATGATGCAAACAGTTGGAGTGACCCGAACTGCTTGGCTATAAACGACTACGCAGATACCGATGCAACTGGTGTAGACGACAATTCTCCAGATCTAGCTCCTTCAATAACAAGTGGAGGATCGTGGGTGGCAGTCTGGAATAAAACACAAACTAATGATCTGATGTCAACATTCAGTAGTACAGTGCCTGTTAAACTAAAACAGTTTGTTGTAGAGTAAATAGAGATAAAAAATTGATCCTCCCACCTTGAGAGGGGGAGGATCAATTTTTTTTATTAATGTATTATCTTAAGCAAAATATAAAAAAGAGTATGTTTTAATAACTTATTTCAAATCCGAGCAAGCAATCTTCAAAGTAGATTACTCTTCTATTTGTGTTGTTAGCAAAAAGTGGTACTACTATTAAGTGAGAATTGTTTTTGGTACAGATTTTTATTACCTACTGCTCTAAGTGGTTTGATTTCTTAATTTGATTTTCTGCAACCTTTAATAAACTAAATATACTTCCATAATACAGAGTAGTTATAAATTCTACTTTAGAGTAATTTTTGGTATCCAATTAATATCTTTAACTGCGAAATTTAATATCTATCTTGTTCGATTTTTTGTGAAAGAGAACTGCCAACCTACTCCTAAGGAAATTCTTTAATTACATTGTTAGTGGTTTAGTGTTGTTAAACAAGGTATCTTGAAATTTCACTGAACTGCCTTGCTAAGTTTTTGTGTAGTGAAATCTTTTATAACGGCAAAATTTACGAGTTAGAGTAACATATATCTAATGATTGTCTACAAATTAAATCATTAGTAGGAGTGTCTCTTTAGTGTAAAGAGAAAAGTAGATATCTCCTGGGTAAATCTTGAGTTTGTGAGAAGTAAGAAGAATGATTCTCTAGAGGGTATTTTGTTCTCTGTGCTCTATTTAGATTTTTCTCAAATGAGAGATACTTTTTAAATAATTAGTTTTACCCTTTTGTTATTCATTCCAAAATGTCAAACGGGTGTTTTGTTTTAAAAGTGGTTGGTTTGTAGATTTATTCGAAGAGTAAATAAGTTACTATTATAGCTGTTGTTATTCCTGCGATGTCAGCCGATAGAGCTGGTACAATAGCGTAACGTACATTTTTTATACCTACTGCTCCTGTATAAAGGGCTAACACGTAGAAGGTGGTTTCGGTACTACCTTGCATTACAGATACCATTCTTCCAACAAGAGAGTCTGCGCCGAAAGTTTTTATGGTGTCTATCATCATAGCTCTAGCGCCACTACCGCTTAGAGGTTTTAGAAAGGCGGTTGGTAAAGCATCAACAAAACGGTCATCTAGACCTACCCAGTGTACTGCAGTTTTTAAAACGTCTAAGATGTAATTTAAAGTTCCACTAGCTCTAAACGCTGCTATGGCTATAAGCATCGCAACCAAGTAGGGTATGATCATAACAGCTACTGAAAATCCTTCTTTTGCTCCTTCTACGAAGTCTGAATAGCTGTCTTTCCCTTTGATAATAGAATACAGAAGTATAAAGAATATGATAGAGGCTATAAAAACGTTACTAAATGCTACGGTTACTTTCTCTACCGTCTTGCTGGGTAGATTGGTAAGAAGAAAAACTGTTAAAGATATAGTTATAAAAGAGATAGTAAAGAGGGAAAGAATTGCCTTGTTAAATATGTTTATCCTTTGGATAAACGCGGTTGTTAATATTCCTACTAAGGTAGAGGAGTAGGTGGCAACTATTATAGGTAGTAGAACATCTGTAGGGTTACTGGCTCCTAACTGTGCTCTGTAGACTATTATTGTTATCGGTATAAGTGTAACTGAAGAGCTGTTTATAACTAAAAACATTATCTGGGCGTTAGAAAGTGAGTTTTTATCAGGATTTATTTTCTGAAGTTCTTTCATAGCCTTAAGACCTATAGGGGTAGCTGCGTTATCTAAGCCGAGTATATTTGCAACCATGTTAAGCGTAAGAGGAGCGATAGAAGAATGGTTTTTGGGTATCTCAGGCATTAAAGCACGTATGAGAGGAGATATAACCTTAGCTATCAAATTAGTAAGACCCGATTTCTCAGCAACTTTTAGTAGTCCTAACCATAGAGTAAGGATTCCTGTTAATCCTAGAGAAATTTCGAATCCTAACTCAGCAGCATTAAAGAGCGAATCTACAAAGGTGGAAATTGTTTTATAATCCCCCAATAACAATTTGATTACTATGCTAACAAATGCTAGAAACCACAAAAAAAGCCATACTATGTTAATCATCAACGATAAAAGTAGAATATTATGTTGATTACAACTGTGAGAAGAAGTGAGAGTAGAATCATTGACACTATTGGGATAAAAACTTTAACTTTTCCTGAAGCCAAGGTAAATTCTAAATCTCCTGGTAATCTACCAAGACCCACATAGGATAGTAGTAGTATAAGTATTCCTGTAATGATAAGAAGGAATCCCGTTATTATTAGAAACAGCGCAATGCTCTTCATCTCAATATATTTTATAAAATGCCATCACAGATTCTCAGGTTATAGCTTTGTACAAAGTAACTGTTCCCAAGTTTAGAGTTGAGCAGGTAACTCCTTTAAATCCTACGTTGTAAAGATTCTGTACTATTTTTTCTTGGGTAGGAAACTCTTTTATAGACTCAAAGAGGTAGTTGTAAGCTTCTGGATCTGAAGAAAAAATTTTAGCTACAATAGGGGCAAACGTTTTCATATAGGTATTAAAGAAAAATCTGACAATCTTGGAACGTGGATTTGAAAACTCTAAAATAATAAATTTACCTCCTTTACGCAGCACTCTTTTAGCTTCACGAAAAGCTGCAGATATACTTGATATATTCCTTATTCCGAATGAAACTGTTAGGTAGTGAAAAGAATTGTTTTCGAAAGGCAACTGTGTAGCATCACCCGTTATAAAGAAAAGATCTTGATATTTTAATCTGGCTCTGTAAACCATAGGGAAACAGAAGTCCAATCCACAAAAAATATATTCATTGTTACCCTTTAAAAAGTAAGAAATTGCTAATTGTTCTCCTGTACCTGTACATAGATCTAGAATATCTCCTTTCTCAAGTTCTTTTGCAACCTTTTTCCTCCAAACTATATCCATACCCAGTGAGAGCAAGGTGTTGGTAAGATCGTACCTTTTAACAACCCTGCCAAACATAGCAGCTATAAGTTTAGGATCTTTATTAACTCCCATAGAGATAGATATTAC
>JALWYX010000051.1 GCA_027078415.1 Thermoanaerobaculia bacterium | reverse complement strand
CTTACAAATATATAGGTTTTGCTAATATACACCAACTTATTTTTTAAGATACTTAATAGGTTTGAGATTAGTGCGCAATCCATCTATAGCCCCTTTTATCTTTGCAAAAACTGCTCTAGTATTTTTACGTGGAAGTTCTCTTAGTGCAGCAAGAGGAATTGCTAAGGAAAAACAAATAAAAAAGCTCACCCAACCAATTCTTGCGAATTTTCTTAGGAAGATAACTGTGCTACGTGCTGTATGGAAATTTCTAAACGGTGTATATGTACCTAATGAAGGTGATACCATATGCCACATATGAGTATAGGGTATATAGAGAGAGGGGAACCCTGCAAGTTTTGCCCTATAACACCAATCAGCGTCTTCCACTCCCAAGAAATAAGTTTCATCCCAAAGACCTATTTTTTCCAACACCGATCGTCGTATCATAACAGCACAACCGCTTATGTAGTCTACAATCTCCAATTTATTCCACTGTCCTTTATCAACTTTTCCCATACCTCGTTCAAAAGTAACTGCCTCTCTAAATACGATCTTCCCCCCTGCAGACCAAATTCTGTTGCGATCTTCATAGTAGTAAACCTTAGGACCGTAACAAGAGCACTCAGGATATTGGTATGCGTTTTCTACTAATATATCAACCATATCTTCTTTTACTTCTATATCGTTATTCATAACAAGCATAAAATCTGCACCTCTTTTATAGGCTACTTCAAGTCCTAAGTTGATACCTGGTGAGATACCTTCATTTGGTTCTTTGCGCACCTGTAAAACGTCAGCAAATCTAGATTTTATAGCTTCATAAGAACCGTCAGTAGAACCATTATCAACTACAATTATCTCCCAATACTTATATCGAACCCGCTTTAAACTCGAAAGTGTTTTTAACGTGAGGTCCTTACCGTTATAATTAAGAACTATTCCAGCTACCTTCACAACAAATAAAAAATACAGTTGTTATTCAATCAAATCAAGTGTAATCTAGATAATTAGGAGGTACAGTTATGGTTAAAAATATATATAAATATGTGATTTTAGGGTTTACTTCCATGGTCCTTACTACTGCAGTATCAGCGCAAACAGGATCTATAACAGGTAAAGTGATAGGTCCACAGGGCGCTATACAAGGAGTTACAGTTGTAGTAAACGAAACAGGTGATACAACTGTAACTGACATAGAAGGTTACTTCCAGCTATCAAATCTACCCGAAGGTATTTACAACCTTACCTTAGCTTTGGGAGAAAATATAAAAACTGTAACTAACGTAGAAGTAAAAGTAGACAAGCCAACAGAACTCACAATAGAGGTTCCATGGGAACTAACTTTTCTTGAGACCATAACTGTAGTAGCTGCATCCCGTAGACGCGAAAGAATAGTAGATGCTCCAGCTTCTGTAGTTGTAATAACAGAAGAAGAGATAGAGGGGACTTCATCTAGCGGGCAGATGCCCAAAGTTTTTGAGTTTGCTCCCGGAATAAATATAGCCCAAAGCGGTTTATACGACTTTAACGTAAATACTCGAGGATTCAACAGTTCACTAAACAGAAGAATGCCGGTAATCATAGACGGAAGAGACCCGTACGTTCCTTTTTTGCATTCCATGGATTGGCCTTCTTTATCCAACCTAGAAGAGATTGCTAGCATAGAAATAGTAAAAGGACCAAGTTCAGCTCTATACGGAACAAACGCATTTAACGGTATAGTAAATGTAACTACAAAACAACCTAGATTCAGTCCTGGAGGTTATATTTCTCTATCTGCGGGAAACCTACTAACCTACAGAGGATCAGCTAGATGGGGAGGAAAAATAGGAGGTAATTGGTATGGAAAAATACACGCATCTTTACAAGAAAGTGACGACTTTTCCAAATCACGCAACGAAACGGTAGAATACCCAGGAATTCCAAAAGAAGCTATCCCTCTTGCACAAGACAAAATAAAAGTTTCTAATTACGGAGCTAGGTTAGATAGCTACTTTGGTACAAATGACAACGCCTTAACTATAGAAGGAGGTAACGGCTCTCTACAAGGAGTAGTTATACAAACAGGTATAGGACGGTTTCAAATAACGGATCAAAAAAGGCCCTGGGCGCGGTTGAACTTTAATACCCCTACCTTCAACCTGCTCATATGGTACACAGGTAGAGATGCTCCCGGACAGTTAAGTCTCCAAAACGGAACAAATGTGACACTTTTTTCCGATGTTTGGTCGGGCGAAATTCAATACAACGGCGGAGTAGGTGCAGGTGGATTCTATGTAATAGGCGCGTCGTATCGAGAAGAGAAAATCGATTCACGTGGAACCCTTACAGCCTCTAAAATCAAAAACACCCGTTCCTCTGTTTTTGGACAATTTGAGTACTTGTTCGGAGAAAAAACTAAATTAGTGTTAGCTGGTAGGTACGACACAAGCGACGTACACTCAAGTCAAATATCTCCAAAAGTAGGTATTACCTATTCCTTAACCCCTAATCAGACAATTAGATTAACCTACAACCAAGCTTTTCAGTCTCCCAGTTTTCAAGAGTTATACTTGCAAGCCCCCGCACTTGAACCACTAGATCTGTCTCGTATTATAAACATTATAGAAATAGGCGCAGGGTTGCCTCCAGGATCTTTATCTTTCTTGGGCTTTAATTACGTACCTGTTATGGCTATGGGTAACGTAAACTTAGACGTTGAAAAAATAAGAACTATAGAACTAGGATATTCAGGAATACTTGGAGAAGGCAAAGCCTACTTAACAATTGATATTTACAGAAGCAAACTTACCGATTTTGTGACAGATCTATTACCAGGAGTAAACCCTGATTTTCCTTTCTACACATTCCCAGAAGGAGTTCCACCTGCAATCCAAGAGATTATTATTTCAACACTTTTGGGCCTAAACCCTATATTCGCAGGACTAACTAACACACCAGACGGAAGACCCATGGTAGTTATTTCATATAAAAACGCAGGTGAAGCTGTATCTAGCGGAGTAGATGTAAGTCTTTCCTTATACCTTTCCGAAAAATGGACTATCGATGCTAGTTATGGATGGTTAAATGTAGATGTTAAATCAAAAGCTGAAGGTGACATTCTCTTTCCCAACGCACCCGATAATAGATTCGCCTTAACACTAAGATACTCACACGATAAACTCAGTTTCCAAACAGGTATGCGTTTTGTAGATGATCATCTATGGGCTTCCGGTATATTCTTTGGACTAGTTCCACAGTATGTAACAGTTAACATGACAGGAAGTTACTCATTTTCCGAAAAATTCAAAATAGGAGTTAATATAAGTAACATATTTGACAACAAACATTGGGAAACTTTCGGTGGAGATGTTATGGGAATCTTAGCACTCGGTTATCTTAAATGGGATTTCTAAAACAAAAACCCCCGCTTTAAGAAGCGGGGGAAGGAGGGAGGAAGAAGGAGGGAGGAGATGGGTGCTGGTTCTCTATTTTATACTACGAAAATAGTTCCACTACCGTTTATATTATTTTTTCAATATATCTTTTCATTTTAGATGTTTTTATAGAAAAAAACAAATCCTTTAAAAATTTTATTCCCTTGGGTGTCCCTATTTTAGCTAACGCCCAGATGCAGTGCTCTGCTAGAATATCATCCTCAAATCTTAAAACAGCCTCTTTTAGACTCTCCAAATAGAAAGGATCTCTTCTATTACCCATCGCTATAGCAACGTTTCTCTTTAAGCCTAAGAATTTTGCTCTCATAAGAGGAGTACCTGCGAAGTAGGAAAAAAATGTTTTATAATCCAGCAAAAGTACATCTTCTAACGACAATTGTGCCAAATGTTTAGGTAGAGCGAATTGATAATTAGTACTCTCCAATATTTTACCTCGATTAAAGGGACACACTTCTTGACATTCATCGCATCCGAATACCCAGTAACCCAGCGTGGGTCTTACATTTTCAGGGATAATACCCCTATGCTCAATAGTCCAATAACTTATACACTTTCTTGCATCTACTAAATAAGGTTCAACTATAGCTCCTGTCGGACACTCCTCTATACACATAGAACAGTTTCCACACATATCGACACTTGGCAAATCAGGTTCTATCTCAAGAGAAACAAACACCTCTCCAATTAAAACCCATGAACCCATTTTTGGTACTATAAGTAAGCTATTTTTACCCACCCACCCAATACCACTTCTAGCAGCCAATTCCGTTTCCCAAACTGGCGCGCTATCCGTTGCAACCTTACACTTTACACCCTGAAATCGTTTTTCTATAGATTTAGCAAACTTAACAAGCATTTTTTTAAAAAAGCGGTGATAATCCTTACCGCGTGCATATCTAGCAACCCAAGGCCAAAAATCTCCTTCAGGTTCACATGACTCTTTAATCGGTGCATACTGTAGAACAACTGTTATAACACTCTTTGCTTCAGGAAAGAAAGCTTCTGGTGACGTTCTTAGCCGCCTAGTTTTTACTATCCACTTCATATCAGCGTAGTAGGATCTCTTTATCCATTCATTAAACAGATCTCTCTTTTTTAAAGGGGCTAGCGAGGTAA
>JALWYX010000050.1:24628-48558 GCA_027078415.1 Thermoanaerobaculia bacterium | reverse complement strand
TCCCCACTCAGTAGGATACAAATCGACCGTTTTGTTAAAATCATTAGAAACAAAGGAAGCAAAGGGAGATAGAGATTTAACAGTAGAAAAGGCTGCCAGCTTTACAACGTAGTCAAAAGTCAGAGGGTCAACATATTCTGTAACTGTTTTAGAAATGGCCTTTGCAGCTATATTTAAATACTTATAGAAATAATCACTTTTTCTTTCATTCACTTTATAGTAAACAATTCCTCCAAACACCACTATTAAAGTAACCACAAATAGAGACCGCATTTTCATACTCTATTCAACAGGTATCTTTAATTTCACCAAATAGTAGTTGTCTTTAGCTTCTAGAGTATCTACCTCTACATATTCGTTTGCCAAGTCTAAAACAACGTACAGTTGCCATACTCTTCCAGAATCAAAACCTGTTCTAACTTTTACAACGTGTTCTGTCTCTACATCCAAAGCTAGAGGTTCTCTTGGCCCTTCCACATCTTTTATTTGGAACAATATTCTAGGATTATTACCATCCAATTTAGAATATCTAATCCTTTCTTCAGATACTTTTCCATCACTTACAAATTTAAAAATAGTGCTCCCATCCTCATAACTCCACTCAAATTCCTTTATATACTTAAAAGGCTCCGAGTATAACGGCACTTCTTGCTGCTTAGTATCCATACCAAGAATATCTGCAGGGGTATTCTTATCAGTTGTAACTTTGTCTACAGGATCAACTTTATTTTCTACCCCTTCATTATCTACTTCCTCTTTTTCCTCCTCTACAAAAACTTCTTCATCCTCTTTATCAAAGATATTTTCCTTATCAATACTACTTTCAGCGGTTTTACTATCTACATAATCTATACTTTCATCCTCTCGCGTTGGATCTAGCGATGGTTGTTCAAAGGTGGTCTTACTGGACAAATCTTTTTTATTTTTACCGTTTAACAGCTCTAGTAAAGAGTTGTAATAAACATACCCAAAACCAGCTGCAACCAGCCCAGCAACAGCTACAATAGTAAGGAGACTCCCAAAAAATCCTTTTTTATCTTTAGAATCCGCTGCTGCTATAGCCTGCTCAGCTACTTTTTCTGCACCTTTAGAAACCTGAGTTTCCTTATGCTTCGGAGTAACCACTTCCGTTTCTCGATCTTTTTTCTTATCTACAGATATGGAGTCTGTTGTAGGGATACCGTAAGTTTTTCTATAGATCGCCAAGTGATCTTCCAACATTTTCCGTGTTCGAGGAGACAATTTTATAAACTGTATACCTATTCCTTCGTAATAAGGAGTATCTTCAGAAGAAGGAACGTAAAGAACGATTCCCTTTCCATCCAATTTTTCTCCTTCACCTACTAGAAAATTAAATTCTACTGATTCTCCCAGTTTTAGACCTTTCAAGCCTTTAACAAGCATACCTTTTTCGGAAACACTTACAGGAAAAACCCCTACAACAGAGTTACTACCTTCTACTTTTAGCTCTGCTACAGCTTCTAAAGGTGCTTTTTCAGGATTACAAAAATCTGGGATCTTTGGCATTTTTGCACCTCTTTTTTATACTCCGGCGAGCATCTCCCACTCTTCGTCATCTGCGTCTTTAGCTACAGCTAGGCATCCCCTGACTCCCGCAAATGAAGGGTCATCAACTCTTTTAACTTTACCTCCTCCAACATCTTCTAACATTGCTTCTATCGCTTGCGGTAATCCGGGTAGAAGAGATGTCCTGCCAGATAAATAGATATTGTTTCTAATTTTTTCATGATATTCAGGATCCAACCTCGCAATAAGATCATGCAACGCTTCACTTATAGGCATAAGAATAGATTCGCAAGCCATTTTCATCTCTTCCGTTATATCCAGAATAACTGGTTTACCAGACACATGAGTTTTTACTTCTACTCTCCTTTTAGGCTCTCCTACAAATCCGTATTTTTCTTTCCATTCCCTTACCATAAAGATTGTAAATCTAGCTTCTGGATAACGTTCCCTAAGAACCGTTTCAAGTTGACGATCTATATAATCTCCAGCAGCGTATATAGTTTTTTGATCATCCTCTGTTGGGTATCGACCAAGCATAAGACAAAAATCTGTAGTACCTGCTCCCAAATCTATAATCATACTATTAACCAGGGCATTAATACCGTACGCAACGGCAAAAGGCTCGGAAATAACAAGCAATCTATCTATAATACCTTCTAGCGTTTCACGTAAGTGTACTTTACTTACGCGCATAGCTTCTGCAGGTACACCAACAACGCCTCTTATACTTTGCTTTTTAGGATCTACCCCAACTTCGTTGAGAAGATAAGTTACAATCTCTCTGACCGCTTCTAAGTCTTTTTTAGAACCTTCTTTGACTGTCCCTCTTTCTAGCGGCCTATGAAGTTCTACCATAGTTCTATTCTCTATCGCTTCGTCTCCTACAAGTATTTTCTTCCCTAGCGCTTTCCTGGCTACTATATCTACTGCCCATCCTACGTAACTACTAACGACAGCTTCTTTACCAGAAGAAACCGAAATAGCACTTTGAGAAGTTCCTAAATCTATTCCTACCTGCATCATCTCTCTCTTACTCATCTCTTGCTTATCCCCCCATTTGAGTTTCTCGTATGTACTCTATAACACCTTCGACTATTCCTCCAGCTATTTTTTCTCTAAAAGCAGGATCCACAAACAAATTAGCGTCCTCTTTATTAGAAATATAGCCCATTTCAACAAGAACTGCCGGACATTCCGTATCCACCAGAACCAAAAACGGTGCCTTCCTCACCCCTCTATCAATAATAAATCTTTTAGCTCCAAAAGCAGAAACCAACTTATTATGTATACTAACTGCAAGCTTACGAGATTCGTTCCGTCTTATATCTAGGTAGATCTGATCCAACAACTCTTTAGCCTCAGCTATAGTATACCCTGAACCCATATTTTCCCGTCTCGCTAACTCACTGAGATGAGGATCATCGGTTGCACCTACATAGTAGGTCTCTACACCTCTAACCCTGCGATCTCTAAACCAATTAGCATGTACCGAAATAAATATATCGGCATCCACCTCTTTTGCGATCTTACTACGTTTACGCAACTCAACAAATCTATCCTCCTCCCTTGTCATAAATACACTAAAACCCCTAGCTTCCATAATCTTCTCAACTCTTCTTGCAATATCAAGTGTTAAATCCTTTTCAACTACTGAAAAAAAACCTCTGGCTCCCAAGTCATTCCCACCATGCCCAGGATCCAAAACGATCACTTTAGCATCAAGTGGAATGGCTGCAAAAGTTGTAAAAGGAAAAAAAAGATCAACAGCCAAAGGAGGTTTGGATATGTAGTAACTACTTACAACATCGGGAAATCTAGCTCTTTTTACAACAACAGCTTTATCAGAAACCTTTCTCCCAGTTAGAAAAAACAGAAGCACTCCCACACTACTTACAAACATCACATTAGCCAACATGAAAGAGAAAAACCTTCTATCTTTTTTATAATAAACCTGTTTTACAACCCTACTTCTAATACCTAAATTATCCTCAACCGCCTCCTTTAATATTTTTTTCCTTAAATACTTTTTATAAAACATCTCTTAATAAACCATTTTAGTTCATAAACACTTTTTTGAGAAAAATCTAATCATACAAAATTTTGTTAACATAACCAGACAGATTTCTAATTGTATAAAAGATCAATCCTCCAAGTAGATAAGAAATAGTTACTAAATATAAGACACTCCAAAATTTAGGAAAGCAAGGAAAAATGGTAAAAACACGGTTGGCCCGACTTAAATCTAACTTAGAATACTCATATTGGAATTTCTCATAATGAAATAGGTAATTTTACTCACCGTTCAGGTTATTTAAAAACTGTAATACTCTATTTATAGGAAGCAAATTTACTTTCAGGAAATTATCCGGAGCTCTTTTAGGATCTGCAACCCAAGAAATCAGTGGTTTTGTGACGTTAGCAGCGGTAAAATTTCTCGCGAGAGCCAACCCATTTTCTGCTTGTGTTTGTCTCAGACTCTTAGAAGACAGCAATGATTCTATAGTATCGGCTAATTCGTCGCTATTATGCGGAGAATAAACTGAAAGTGCATTTTTCCTTTTAGCTATTTCTGCAAGTTCACTTTGAAGGGTAGACACAACCGGTATGCCACGCGCGAAAGCCCTAAGCATCCTATAGGAGCTGCCAGTTTTCCGTTCCAAAGACCTAGCTTCTGCAACTACCATAATAGCCACCTCTTCCTCGATGTAGCAAAGCTCCTCCTCATCTACCCATCCAAAAAATTTACACCTATCCTCCAGCTTCAGCTGCATTATTTTCTTCTTAAAATCTGCCAATCTATTAACAAAATATTTATCTACTTTACCACCCGTTATATATAGTTTAATTTTAGGTACTCTATCTACGAGTTTCTTTACAGCTAACAGCAAAGTTTCATAATCGAACCACGCGTTTAAACTTCCTGAAACAAGAATAGTACTGTTGTTTGAAACAAAATTCTTACGAGGGTACAAATTAGGAGGTGTAGCTAGCGGAATTTTGTTTACTAAGGTGTAGTTACTAGTTGAAGGATTTACTCTACCTATAACAGCTGCTTCTCCAAGAGCAAAATAGATCTGCTTCTCAGATATAACGGAAAGTTTATCAGCTCTTAAAAGTACAGGAGCTGTCATCCAGCACGCCTTTTCGTAATCCTCAGGAAAATCTGAAAGTTGAGATTCAGCAAAAATATCTCCCATCATATCGCACCATAGTGGCATATCGTGCTTTTTTAGAGATGCCAAATATGAAAAATAGTAAGAGGCTGCAACTACACAATCAACATTTAACTCTAATATTTCAAAAATCTTAGGATCTACAAATAGAGATTCAGATAGAGGGTAAAGTACTAGTTGTGCAGGGTGTTTTTCCTTGATCTCGTAAATTATACGATTTAGATCACCCTTTTTTTTGAATATAAATGCCACTTCATATCCGCACGTTAACAAAGCTTCTAAAAATTGAATTGCTCTAAGACTATGAGAAATCAGCCTCTTTTCGGGAGTCTCTCCTATAAGCGCTACTTTCATGACATCTGGAGCGGGCGACGGGACTCGAACCCGCGACATCGAGCTTGGGAAGCTCGCACTCTACCACCTGAGTTACGCCCGCACAAGAAATATTTTACCAAAAAGGAACAAGATATTTCCTGCAAAAGTTATTAAGCAGATCAAGTAGGGTATAAATACTCGTATTTTCCATACAATCCTATTTGCAAATACTCCTTTTTAGAGATAAAAACAACCTCAGGTGGTGCTAACTGACCTATTTCTCTAGCAGCTTTGTAGCTAAAGTTATTTTTCAGTTCTTCATCCAACTTAGCAGCAAGTTTGTCAATATCGACACACACAGAGGGATAGAGATACAACTTATATTTAGGAATTTTACTTTTAGAAGGTCTTATAAACGCTATTTCGACATTTTTAGGTTTTATCCTCTGTATAACGTTTCTAACGAAACTGTACTCGAGCTTTTCACCAACAAGATCAACAACGTTGTCGCGCGCTAGAAACCTTATTACAGGTACTTTATGCCAAAAATCTGTAATCTCGACCCAATCTCCTAACATATACCTATAAAGCCCTCCTCCAGTTGTTAAGGCAACTTTATACTTTTTACCCTTCTGAACCTCCCATAGAGTATAACTATTATCGTTGTTGTCTATAAATTCTATAAAATGTGCAAAAAAAGCTACTATTGGACCTTTAGCTTTAGAAAACGGAAACGACACGACACCTTCTGTCGCCATCAGTCCCTTAGGCTGCAAGTGAGAGTTTTTGAAAAGTTTTTTTAGTTTTCTAGAGGCTTCTCTAGCACTACCATCACCCCAACACGATATAAATCGAAGATTTGGCCAGAATATAGAAAGGTCACCCTTATAAAAAGCATTTCTTAAATCACGCACCTTTTTTTGCAAAACAGGTCTATCTGAAAAATCAGCAGAAAAGAGATTTTCAAGTAAGGCGAAAAAAAGAGTAGGATGCCATAACCACATAGAAGATAGATCTTTCTCGAGCAATTGCTCCACTCTAGCAATATTAGTATCTAACTTTACAGGTAAAATAGAAAGCGACAAAATCTTTTTCAAATAGATAGGTATATATTCAGAATCGCGTAGAAACCTAACCTTTACTTTCCCAAATTGGGATATATTAGGGTCAGAAAAAGGAGTTATAGGAAAAATTGTCTTCCCACAAAAAGTTCCAGGGTAAGAAACTGCAACATCTAACAACCACACAGTTACGACTCGAGAAAATTCTTTAGCCAATCTTTTCGTAAAAGGGATTAACTTGCTACCTCCTGTAGAACCTCCGGTAGGATGGAAGAAGAGGATTTTATCGGAAGTTAAAACTTTCTCAACTCCTCTGGCACTTTTTTCAATTAACATCTCAATATCATCCCACTTTACAAGGGGAACTCTATTTCTATACTCATCTAGATCGCGTATTTTAGAGAATTGATACAACTTTCCTATCTCAGTAAAAGAGTTTCTTTGCAAATAACTAAGCAAAATTCTAAATTGAATCCTACTAGGATCTTTAGCTTCTTTCTCTACAATTTCACAAACTTTTTGCCAGTAAGCTTTAAGTTTTGGGTTGTGATAGGTGCAACACATACAAGTTCATCTCCTAGATAATAGGTAGGATTAGCTTTAAGGAAAAAATTAACGTATTTGTTATTTTTATACTTCTCAGGTATCGAAGCAAACTCTTCTTTTAGTCTATCTTTCCGTGCATAGTAAATACCTGTATCATCATCGTACTTTTCTTGCCACATATACCTACCAATGCTATCACGTAGATCAATAAGTTCTTTATTTACTTTGCCTGGGGATGGAACAAATTTGTAAAAAAAAGTTGGTAGAATCAGGTACGTTCTAAAACCTTTGGATATAAGAAGCCAATACAATGGAGTTGTATCTTGCAAATAATTTGCAAGAAGAGTACCAAAACCTTTAAAAAGCGCTAGTTGTCCCCACGATCTAAAATCTACTATAGTATCACCAGAGAAGAGAATACGAACAACTTTTCCTTTCCACTGAAAGTTAAAAATTTTCAATGTGGAGAATCCCACAATTTTTTCCTCTCTATAAATCAAAATCACTTTATCTTTCGCCAACAGGTCAGTTCCAAATCTGCTATAATCTACTTCATTGTAATGAAAGCTCATAAGGCTAAAAAGCGATTGTATCTCATATGCAGATAAAGTATCCACTTCCCTTATCTGAAAATAAAACACCATTTAACAGTGTTATTTTTCGTTTTCTTTTATATTTTACACTTACAACGCTCAACACCGTTTACACCAATGCCGATATCTTTATCGGCAAAGTAATAGGAGAGAAAGCTTTTATAGAAGTAATAGGCAGTAAACAGTTAGCATCTAGAGCAGGGGTAAAACTCAAAGAGATATCTCAACTATTTAACCCTTTACTAGCCAATGAAGGTGTTTTCAAACTTCAATTTGGTGAAAATAGAGCTGTAAAAGTTGATCCTCTTATAACAGATCTATTGATCAAGGCAATAGAGGTATGCAGATGGTCTCGTAATATTTTATCGCCTTTCGGAGGTCATCTATACAATATATATGGCTTATACTCGAAAGTTCCTGCTTTTCCAGAACCTGAAATTATAGATAACGCAACTAAACTCGCCAACTGCAACAGTGGAGTAGTAACTCCCGATGGTCAACATATATTCTTAGGCAAAGGTGTAAAGGTGGACTTTACAGGTTTTATACGAGGATTCCTTGTAGATAAAGTCAGTGAATTTATTATAAAAGAAGGAGGAACCAATTTTTCTGTAATTATAGGTCCCGTACAGCGGTCACACGGTGCAGGATACTCGGGTTTGGGCTGGGAAGTATTGATAAAATATCCCAAATTTCTTGAATACCCTTTAGCAGATATAGTTCTTTTAAACGAATCTTTATCGGTAATATCGGAAGAAACCGAGGACAAAAGATTAAATATAGGATCACTATCTCTACCACCTTTTATCGATCATAGAGACGGTTCGATAAAACTCCCAGTAAAAGCAGTTTTAACAGTAACTACAAGTGCCTTAGAAGCTGAGGCTATAGGTTACTCTTTATTTATAGCAGGACCAAGGTTAGGCCACTTTCTCTGGGGTAATTTGAGCGTAAAACCCTATATAATGTGGGTCATAGGTGAGAAAGATCAGTTTGTTTACAAAAGCGCTTTATGGTCACGGGTAAAGGTAAAAGAAAGAGAGTAGGAAGGAAGTTGCCTGAGCTACCGTTTCCACGTAAGGTTGCGGTTATTTTCCTTGCATGGTTTTTTATACTTTTAGGAATAATAGGATCTATTCTTCCGATTCTACAAGGGTGGATATTTTTCGCTATAGGGTTAGTTCTATTCTCTTTAAGTAGCGAAAAAATAAACGTTTTGCTCAGTAAAATACTTATTAGATGGCCAAAATTTTATAAACGTTACTCCCGTTTACGTACCAAGATTCACGCTTGGCTAAGCCGTTAGCCACGTTCTGTGAATGGTATATAATCTCTTTTAGAAGGTCCAGAATATATCTGTCTCGGTCTGTGTATCCTCATAGATGGATCCAATCTCAACTCCCTCCAATGAGCTATCCAACCTGGTAGTCTTCCTAAGGCAAACATCACTGTAAACATATTTGTGGGAATGCCTATAGCACGGTAAATTATACCGCTATAAAAATCTACGTTTGGATACAGTTTCCTCTCGAGAAAATACTCGTCTTTCAAAGCCACTTCTTCGAGATGTTTGGCAATTTCCAGTAAAGGATCATCATAACCCAGCTCAGGTAACAATTCATCAGCTAAACTTTTCAGAATTCTAGCTCTTGGATCGTAGTTCTTATATACTCTATGTCCAAAACCCATAAGCCTGAAATTGTTTCTTTTATCTTTAGCCATAGCTACATACTTGGCTACATCTCCTTTGTCTTCATATATCATCTGCAACATCTCTATAACACGCTGATTAGCTCCACCGTGTAACGGTCCCCAAAGAGCACATATACCTGCAGCTATAGATGCAAAAAGGTTAGCCATCGAAGATCCAACCATCCTAACGGTAGAAGTACTGCAATTTTGTTCGTGATCAGCATGTAAGATAAGAAGAATATTTAAAGCTTTATTAAACAAAGGAGGAACCTTATATTCTTCAGCAGGTACTGCAAACATCATATGCAAAAAGTTTTGAGTATAACTCAAATCGTTTCGAGGATAAACAAACGGCTGACCTATAGACTTTTTGTAAGCAAACGCCGCGATTGTGGGAACTTTAGCTAACAACCTCACTATATTAAGATCCATAAGTTCAAGATCATTCTTTTCGTCTGGATAATAAGCAGCAAGAGATGCTACCATAGCGGCTAAAACACACATAGGATGCGCCGTATTAGGAAAACCAGCAAAGAAATTCTTCATATCTTCATGAAGCAACGAATGTCTCGTGACTTTATCAACAAAATAGTTATATTCTCGCTGATCAGGTAGTTTCCCATATATAAGAAGATAACAAACTTCTAAAAACTCTGCCTTTTCAGCCAATTGTTCTATAGGGTACCCTCTATATCTAAGTATTCCTTCCTCACCATTTATATAAGTTATACTACTTATACACGAGCCAGTATTTGCATAGCCTGGATCAAGAGTTATAGCCCCGCTTTCGGAACGCAACCGCCTTATATCTATACCCAACTCATCTTCAGTACCTATAACGGTAGGTAACAAGTATTCTTTACCATCAATGTAAATTTTTGCATCTTCTCCCTTCCTTACACCCTCCATAATCTCCTCCTACTCAAAACAACCCTTTTTGCTGCTTTGCGGAATAAGTTTACCACAAAAGCATTTTTATTTACCATATACTCCACTACACTTAAAATAGCACGCATCTAGAGAAACAATTTAAAAAGGTAAAAATAGTTATAAAAAGCAATTTTAACTACGTTCAAAAGACAACAGCCCTTTGACAACAAGCTTATCCAAGTATTTCATAGAAGGTATCTCAGGAAAATGCTTCTCTAGTTGGTCTACAAATTTGTAATATCTAGGATCTAGATCTACCAAAGGAGGCTGTTTTAACGGATTTGCAAGCACCAAGCGATAATCTTCTGTAACTTCATACACGTCTGAACGCACAAGAAGCAGTTGATTTGTATCTTTTACAGGAGAATACCTCGATCTAGGCACTATTATAGCTTCTGAACGTTCAAATATAGATATAGCTCCACCTAAGGCTATCTCAAGTTGCATAACTTCTGGTGAGTGTTCATTGCGTGGATCCAAACGTTTTCTATTTACAATCAACGGATAATCTTTAAATCTCTCATAGTCAATCTCATTCAGAGCTTCTAGATTTATCCATAGATTGTTAGTGTTAAAATACGGATATTTATTAAAGTTAAAGAAATCACTATAGTCTTGAGGGGACACTTGAGCTATCTCACGTAAAAACAATTTACCTTTCTTATCTCTTGATAAATGACCACCCTTCTTATCTCCCTCGCTTCTGTTAGTTACTTCCATAAGTAGATCTAGCCCCTTCGAAGACACGTATCCCAAAATCTTAAGATCTACCCCTGCTCCTAAGTTATCACTGTTTGATACAAATAGGTAACGTATTCCTTTACTCAACATATCCTGCAAAATAGCTTTAGATTTCAAAGTCAAATAGAGATCTCCATGTCCAGGAGGAGCCCACCTATTTGCACCTACCTCCAAGGGGGAAAGGGTAGAAGCATCTAATCTAGGCAATCTATGCTGCAAAAAGCACTCAACGTGGATATACCCTCTACTACTTAAATATTCTTTAGTTGCTTTGTCAGTTCTAAAACTGTTCATAAAGTACAGAGGTCTTTGCCAAAAATTCGCGTGGTTTACTATGAAATCTACAAACGTATTGTTCTCTTTTACAACCAGTAGAGACTTAGGACCAGAAAGCCCCATAGTAGTACCTAATCCACCGTTTAATTTAAGTATCGCCAAGGATGATAGAGCTTTTTCTCCTAACTTCTCATAGCTATTATCGAGACTATCTAGACTTGGTAATTCTCCCACAGGTAAAACACTGTTAACATCTAAATATCTTGATCGTTTTTCAAACAACGTTTTGTAAAAGTACACAAAAATTGGTAGAACATTTTCCTCTACCCCATCAGCTAAAAGTATATTTTTAAACCTTTCAATCGCTTTAGAGCTCACAACGAATAAAGAAGCTTAATTTCTTGTTTCCACATTTCCTCATCAGGGGTTTCTAAGATAAGAGGTTTGTTATTGAAAAGTTCATTATTCATGATAAAGGAGAAAACGTCAATTCCTATTTTTCCCTTTGTCAAATTTTCGTGACGGTCTACTCGGGAAGCCAAATCGCTTTTACTGTCGTTAAGGTGCAAAGCTTTCAAATACTCTACTCCCACCTCGTTACAAAATCTATCAAACACTTCGCGACTTTTCTCTATGGTAGAGATATCATACCCAGCTGCAAAAAGGTGACACGTATCCAGGCATATTCCCACTCTCTTTTTATCGTCGACCAAGTCTACTATTCTACGTAAATGTTTAAAGGTGTATCCAACCCAGCTACCTTGTCCCGCTGTGTTCTCTACAACCATAACTACATCTGGGACCTTCTCGGCAGCCATATTAATAGCTCGAGCTATATTATCTATACACTTGTTCTCACTTATCTTTTTTAAAGTAGCTCCAGGATGAAAGTTAAGCATTTTTATACCCAGTTGATGACATCTAACTAACTCGTCTACAAAAGCATCAAACGATCTTTGCCAACCTTCCTTTTCTGGATGTCCCAGGTTGAGTAAATAGCTAGCGTGGGGTAAAACGTTATCTATTGCTATTCCAACATTGTTTAAATTCTTTTTGAAACCTGTAATATTTTTATTAGTTAAAGGTTTTGCTTTCCAACGACGTTGATTTTTAAGAAACAATCCAAAAGCCTTTGCTCCTATATCTCGAGCGTTGATTGGAGCGTTTTCCACACCCCCAGCTGCTGATACATGAGCACCTACAAATTTCATCCTTCAACCTTCCTAGCTAACAATTCGAAAATTATCAATGAAAATATTACACCAGCTATCATCACTATCCAAACGTATCCAACGAGAGAAACTACAAAAAGGGAAACAATAGAAGTTAAAGCAGCTAGAAATGCATAAGGCAGTTGAGTACGCACGTGTGCTATATGATCGCATCCACTAGCCATACTAGATAATATCGTAGTATCTGAAATGGGAGAACAGTGATCACCCCACACACTACCTGCAAGAATGGACGATATAGTAGCTAATACAACTGGAGAGTCAGATGAACCCACAACCTCAATAGCTAAAGGAACTCCCAAAGGAAAAATTATCGCCATAGTAGCCCATGAACTACCTGTAGAAAAGGAAACGAGAGCAGATAATATAAAAATTACAGCTGGAATAGCAATAGGTGCCAGAAAACCCTTCATCACAGAAATCAGATAATTAGCTGTTCCTATCTGTTCACAAACGTCGCCTATAGACCACGCGAGGAGCAGTACAACAGTAGCTATTACCATCGTTTTAAAACCAGCTATCATAAACTTTACAGAGGAAGCAAGAGTGTATCCAACATATCTGCTCATAAAAAGAGCAGCAATTACCCCGCAGAAGCTACCCCATAACAAAGCCTTATAGCTGTTAGAATCTGCAAGCACGTCGCGCAACGGTTTAGTACCTTGAAAACCGCCTCCTGTATAATATATCCCTAAAATTGTAACCGTTATAACAACGGATATAGGTAGTATAGCGGTAATCGCTTTAGGAACAGCATTACCATCAAAAGATAACTCTGAAGATTCGTATTCGGCCAGGGGTAAAGCGTTATCGTCCAATACTTTCCCCTCCTTACGAGCTCTTATCTCAGCACGCGACATAGGGTAAAGATCTTTACCTCTCACAGCTACCCACAAAACTAAAATTAATGCCAAGATAGGGTAGAACCTGTACGGTATAGTTGCTATAAAAACGAAGTAAGCATCTTTATCAACACCACTTTTTTCTAGGGAAGTAGCTATAAGTCCCAATTCAAAACCTATCCAAGTAGACAAAGGAACAATACTAGCTACCGGAGCAGCTGTTGAATCAACTATATACGCTAACTTTTCCCTACTAACACGCAGTTTGTCACTCAACGGTCTCATAGAACTACCGACCAAAATAGTGTTAGCGTAATCATCAAAGAAAACAATTAATCCCATCAACCAAGTGGAAAGTTGAAAACGCTTAGGATTCGTAGCAAATTTAGCCAAAGAGCTAACCAAACCTAGACTTCCCCCTGAAGCTGAGATAATACCAACCATACCACCCAAAAGGACAGAAAAAGATATAACATAAGCGTGATCTTCGTTAGCCAAAGCTTTAACAATTGCTTCGAAGGTTGCTATCAAAGCCTTAAGCGAAAACCCTTCTAATATTAAGTATCCACTCAATACTCCTACAAAAAGTGACAATACAACCTCACGTGTATATATAGCTAGTCCTATCGCTAGCAGAGGGGGTAATACAGATATCCAATTATGTTCCACTTACATCAGAGGAAGTTTCTTTGTTACTCAATCCCAAAATCTCTCTCAGTTTCATCTCCAACTCGTTTGTTACATCTAGATGTTCTCTAAGAAACCTTTTCGCATTTTCTCTACCTTGGCCTAGCTTAATATCTCCATAAGTGTACCACGAACCACTTTTCCTAATCAGTTTATAAGCGGTCCCTAAATCTATAAGTTCACCCGTTCTGGAAATACCCTCTAAGTAATCTATATCAAATTCAGCCTGTTTAAAAGGCGGTGCTAATTTGTTTTTAACAACCTTAACTCTAACTCTACTACCCAATATATTATCTTTTTCCTTAATGGTAGAGATTTTACGGATATCTACTCTTACAGAGGTGTAAAACTTCAGTGCCCTTCCACCAGGGGTAGTTTCAGGAGAACCGAACATAACTCCTACCTTTTCGCGGATCTGGTTAATAAATATAAGAAGAGTACTTGACTTAGCTACAAGTCCAGTAAGCTTTCGTAAAGCTTGGGACATCAACCTAGCTTGTAAACCTATAAAAGAATCACCCATCTCCCCCTCAAGTTCTGCTCGAGGAACTAACGCAGCTACTGAGTCCACTATTACGACATCTATATCACCTCTTCTAACAAGGATCGAAGCTATTTCTAGAGCTTGCTCACCATAATCGGGTTGAGAAACAAGCAAGTTATTTACATCTACTCCTATAACTTTACCTGCGTAATTAGGGTCTAGAGCATGTTCGGCATCTATAAACGCAACCACTCCCCCTTCCCTCTGAGCATTAGCAGCTACAGATAAAGCTAAAGTAGTTTTACCTGCGGATTCAGGACCAAAGATTTCAACCACTCTACCTCGAGGAAATCCTCCTATCCCCAAAGCATAATCCAACGACAAGGAACCAGTCGGTATGGCATCAACCTTAACGGTTTCTCGTTGACCAAGAGACATAATAGCGCCTTTACCGAAAACACGCTGTATCTCTGCAACTGCCTCATCTATGGCTTTCTTACGCTCAGAAGAACTATCTTTCATTACAAACTCCTCCTTTACTTACTATTACAATTCACTATCTTTAAGTATAGTAACCTTTATACCTATAAGCTATTCTATAGCAACTTGTATAATTTTATACTTAGTTAAAATTAAACACTTAGGAGATTATAGAATATGAGGGTAGCTATAAATGGCTTTGGTAGGATAGGTAGGTGTGCATTTAAAATAGCTTTAGATAACCCTGAAGTAAAAATAGTAGCCATAAACGATTTAGCTAATCTTGATGATCTTGCATACCTTTTAAAATACGACTCGGTTCACGGATGGTATCCGAGAAAGGTTACAACTTCAGATAATTATCTAATAGTAGACAACAACTATATACCTTTCTTTAATGAGAAAGACCCCTCCAGGCTACCGTGGGAAACACTGGAGGTAGATGTAGTTTTAGAGTGCAGCGGAGCTTTAAGAAAAGGTAAACGGTCATTATTACACCTTGAAGCAGGGGCTAAATATGTAATAATTTCCGCTCCAAGTGACGATGCTGACATAACTGTAATTCTCGGTATCAACGACGATAAATTAAATTTAAAAAGCAACAAAGTAATCTCCATGGCATCATGTACAACAAATTCTATAGCGCCAGTAGCTAAAGTACTAGATGAACACCTAGGTGTAAACAAAATGATGATAACTACAGTCCATGCTTATACATCTAGTCAATCCCTTATGGATATACCAGCCAGAAAAAGGAGAAGAGCACGAGCAGCAGCAGTTTCTATAATACCAACCACAACAGGTGCTACAAAAGCTACAGAAAAAGTGTTACCACAACTTAAAAATAAGATGGCAGGATTAGCTCTGAGAGTCCCGGTAGTTGATGGTTCTATAACTGACATGGTGTTTATTCTCCAAAAGACCACAACTGCAGAGGAAATAAACTCTATATTGGAAGAAGCGTCTAACAAACCTCCACTTAAGGGTATAATGCGAGTAAGTTGGGATGAAATAGTAAGCAGAGATATTATAGGAGATCCGCATTCATCTGTAGTAGACGCTCCGAGTACTGTATGTTTAGGTAATATGGCGAAAGTTTTAGCGTGGTACGATAACGAGTGGGGATATGCTTCTAGACTAATAGACCTTATAAAACGTATGGAGGAATTGATGAAATGAGAACAGCAATTTTCTTCTTTAAAATTTTGTTTGTTACCACTTTACTTTTAGCAGATAATACTCTTATTAAAAAAGGAGAAACCCATTTTAAAAGTTTAAAGCAGCTAACCAATGGAGGAGAGAACGCAGAAGCGTACTGGATACCTGAGAGTAAAAAATTTATCTTTCAAGCCAACAACGCCAAGACCAAATGTGATCAAATATTTATATATGATCTTGAGGAAAATGTATCTAAAATGGTATCTCCGGGATCGGGAAGAGCTACGTGTGGATATTCCTTATATCCGGAAAAAACTAAGATTATCTTCTCTTCTACTCATCATGTAAATGCCGAATGTCCTCCTCCACCAGACCTGAGTAAAGGATACGTATGGGCACTTTATAACTACGATATATTTATGTACGATCTCGAGAGCAAAGAGTTATCTCAACTAACACACAATCCAGAATACGATGCAGAAGCTACAGTATGCCCGTTAGACGGGAGAATAGTGTTTACCTCTTTGCGAAACGGAGACTTAGATTTATACATTTTAGACCCTAAAACCAATAAGATTACTCAACTAACAAACAAGCTAGGCTACGACGGTGGTGCGTTCTTTTCAAACGACTGTAAACAAATAGTATGGAGAGCCTATTACCCATTAACAGAAGAAGAAAAAGAAGAATACAAAGAACTTCTTAAAAGAAGATTAATTAAACCAAACAAACTGGAAATATGGGTAGCTAACTCGGACGGTAGTAATCCTCGTAAAATTACTTACTTAAATAGTGCTTCGTTTGCACCCTCTTTTTTCAAAGATGGCAAAAGAATAATTTTTTCTACCAACTTTTCAACAGACAACCCTAGGGAATTTGAACTGTGGGCTATAGACATAGATGGTACTCGTCTTGAACGTATAACATATTCGAAAGCCTTCGATGGATTTCCTCACTTTTCGCCAGATGGTACAAAACTGCTCTTTGCTTCCAACCGCAATAACAATCTACCTGGAGAGACTAATATATTTCTAGCTGACTGGAAAGACAAACCTATCAAATATGTGGAAAGAGCTGAAGATCGAATAATGAAAGATATAAGATGGCTTGCTGATGATGCCCGGCAAGGTAGAGGATTAGGTAGCAAAGGGCTCAGAGATTCTGCAGAGTACTTAGCGCAAAGATTTAAAGAGATCGGTCTCAAACCTGGTATAAAGGATGCCTATCTTCAAACATTTCACTACCCATTTTCCATAAACGTAAGAAATGTACAACTTGAAGTGGATGGAGAACCGGTGGAGCAAGAAAAGATAAGGCCATCTTCTTTCTCCGCTTCTGGTAAAGTAACAGGAGAAGTTGTAGACGTAAACTATGGGATAGTGGACAAAGAGATAGGATGGGACGATTTTAAACAGAAAAATTTACAAGGGAAAATAGCACTTATAAGAAGGTTTTCTCCTGAGATAGAAGAATTTAAAAATAAAAAGCGTAAAAGGTTTGCTAGCGATCTACGTAGAAAAGCGACAAACGCAAAGATGCGAGGAGCTGAAGCAGTGATATTTTTCGACGATAATGAAACTAACGAAGCACCTTTTCCTTCATTAGAACCAAATAGTTTCGGTGATGTAGGTATACCTGTAATTTTTACGACAAGAGACGTAGCTCTACAATTAACAGGCAAAACGGTAACTGTAGACGTTGATCTTGAGACCAAAGAGGTAGAAACTTGGAACGTTGTAGGTTACCTTGAAGGCGATAATGTAAGTTCAGCAAATTTAAAATCTATTGTAATAGGAGCACACTATGATCATCTAGGAATGGGTGGAGAAGGATCTTTAGAAGAAGAAAAAGTAATTCATAACGGCGCTGATGATAACGCTTCAGGTATAGCTGTAATGCTAGAAGTAGCAAAAACTCTTTCCGATAAAAAACTTGCTCAAAGGGTTTGGTTTGTAGCGTTTAGTGCAGAAGAGAAAGGATTAGGTGGATCTGCCTACTTTGTAAAAAATCTTCCTGGAAACTTAAAGGTCGGAAACATCACTTCCATGATAAACATAGATATGGTCGGCAGGATGGTAAACAATACACTAATCATCTCTGGAACTGAAACTGCAAAGGAATGGGAAGATATTATCAAACCGATCTGTATATCTAAAAGAGTAAATTGCAAATTAGGTGGAGGAGGTTTCGGTCCCTCCGACCACACATCGTTTTACGCTGAGGGAATACCTGTTATTCATTTGTTTACAGGCGCCCACGAAGATTACCACAGAGCAAGCGATGACTATGATAAAATCAACGCTGCTGGTGCAGCCCAAACTTCTAAAATAATATCAGAATTAGTAGAAAAGTTATCGCACCAAGAAGCGACTTTAACATTAGTAACAAGTGACGAAGCCCCTCCCTTTATAGGTGACTCAAGAGGATTTAGGGCTTCCTTAGGGGTTATTCCAAACTATTCTCAAAAAACCACAGAAGGCTTAAGTCTGCTAGGAGTTCGTAAAGGAGGAGCTGCATACAAAGCAGGAATCAAAAAAGGAGACATACTTGTCAGGTTGGGTGAATACAAAATACGTAACATATACGATCTTACTTACGCGCTCGAATATTTGAAACCGGGTGATGTTGTAAAAGCAGTGGTTAAAAGAAACGGCAAAACAATAGAAGTAGAAGTAACTCTAGAAAAACCTAGACAAATAAGAGGAGGTGCTCATAATGATAAAGAATAGCTGTACCTATGGAATGGTGAAAGTATTACAAGAAGAAAATTTTGACTCTGTAAAGGAGAAGGTTATCTCCGCTTTACAAAAGCAAGGATTCGGAATACTAACAGAAATAAACGTAAAAGAGACACTTAAAAAAAAGTTGGACGTAGATTTCAGAAAGTATCAGATACTAGGTGCATGCAACCCTAACTTAGCGTTCCAAGTTTTAAATGTAGAAGATCATGTAGGTCTCCTTCTTCCATGCAATGTAGTTATCCAAGAAGATAACGGAAAGGTAGTAGTATCTATTCTTGATCCCGAATCGATGTTTGATTTCCTAGAAAATAAAGAGAAAATTAAAAACGTAGTAAAAGAAGCTAAATCGAGGCTTAAGAAAGTTCTTGAAGAAATTTGACATAATATTTCTCTCTCCTCACTTTGACGACGCAGTTTTTTCTTGTGGAGGGGAGATATATTACCGCAGCCTACGGGGAGAAAAAGTTGGAGTAGCTACAGTATTTACCTCTAACAAAACAGATAAAATCACAGACTTTGGAAAAAAAATAATCAGTATCATGTCGCTAACACCTGAAAACTATAGATACATCAGGCAAACAGAAGACCAGAAAGCATCCCATATTCTTAACTTCACTTCTTTGTACCTACACTTTCCAGAAGCTATCTTCAGAGGTGTATCCAACTTTAAGGAACTATTTAAAAATACATTCTCCTCGGAAGAAGAAGAGTTAGTCTATACAATCGCTAGAGAGATAGATTCTCTAGAAACAGAAATTGTAGTAGCTCCCGCCGCCATTGGCGATCATATAGATCATGCTATAGTCAAAAAAGCAGCTTACCTATCTAAAAAATTTGTCGTTTTATACGAAGATATACCTTACAGTAAATTGGTAAAAACCAATAAACAACAACGTCTTAGAATAACTATTCCTCTATCTAAAGAAGCGATAACAAAAAAAGTAGAAGCATCTTTAGCATACAACAGTCAAATAATTCCCATTTTCAAAAGTAAGCGCAGAGCTAAAAGATTAATAACTCTATGGAGTAAAAAAGGAGAAAAAAGAGTCCTTGTATAAGGAAAATTAATAACTAGCTCCATATGTTACAAATATGTAGCTAATGAGCAACGCTTACTTTATTTAACATATTAAAATATCCCATTTTAAAAGATACTAATATATATAAAGCTACTACAATCGACGACAGAGATATTCTGAACAAATAGTTATCAATAAAATACAACGGGAAAAATATAACAAATGCTACAACAACAACTTTTAAGACCCTATAGGTAAGTTCTTTTAAGAAATCTTTATAATACTTTAAAAAAGGTAAGATAATAACAAATATCCCTAGAGGTAGATAATTAGCATAAGCCATCCCTACTACCCCGATAAATGAGATAAAAAGATAACCAAAGAAAGTAAAAGATACAAAAGTAGTTAAATTAGCACCTATCCACCATTTTTCCTTTTTATCCGTTAACAATTTATCAACTGCGAACCTGCCTAGAGGATCGATTATAGGCACAAAAGCAAGAATTTTAAGATAATACGCCGCTTCTCTCCATTTTTCTCCTCCAACTATATACACCACACTCTCAGCGTTAATGGAAAGAAAAAAAGCAGCTGGTAAAACCAAAGTATAGTAAGCCAATGTCATGTTTATTATGAGCTTCATTTTATCGCGTTCGGATAAATCAGAAGTTATAGCAGGGTATAGCGTACGACTAAAAGGAGCGTGTAACGTATCAGCTATCAGGAAAGCTAAAAAATAAGCAAAATAGTAAAAACTAGCCTCCTTGACTCCTACTAGATTACCCAAAATAATATGGTCCACGTATTTTACCAAAAGAGCGGTAAACCATACAAATCCTATAGGCAGAGCACCTTTTAACATGCCAATATATCCACTGTGATAAAAGGGTGTATCGATAATTCCTCTACCAAACTTTCTGGCTAAAAAAACGACAAACACAAACGTTCCTAATATATACGATCCAACTAAACTCCATATACCAAATCCTAACCAAGCTAAATATATAGCCAGCAAAGAGAATACTGTATTACGTAGTACCTCTCCAATTGCAACTTTATCTATCATAAGTTTACCTTCTGCGTAGGTAACTCCTACTATAGCCAGCCCATCTAGAAAAAAAGCTAGAAGCATCACTATAAAACTCCAATAAACAAGGTCACTAAATTGATAAAGCATTATTTCCAACAGTTTATCTCCCAGAAAAACTCCTAGTAATACAATCAAGCCACCCGATAAAAAGACGTGCAGAAGCAAAGTTTTATAAGGGCGACTTGCCAATCTAAGGGTATGTATATGCATACCTAAATCTCTAAGTCCTGCAAGTATAAGAAAAACTGCTAGTAGCCAATCCCACAAACCGTACTCTTCTGGAGTTATAAGATGGCGCAAAATCACCATAGTAATAGCAGACAAAACTGTACGCCACAACTGCGATAAAAGTGCTCCTATAACAGACTTTTTGAATCTAGTTACAAACATATAGCTAAAGCTTAAAACAATTTATAAAAAATCAAGAGAGCAAAAACAAAACAACAATTGACCCGTCAAATAATGACCCATGGTAAATAATTGACCACCGCTTTATGTTAAGAAATTTGGTTAGGATCAAACATAAGGGTATTTGTCTCTTGCGTTGTCTCGAGATTAAATTGTGGCACAAAGTATGCGTTTAGAGATACAGTGGAGGTGTGAAATGGGCAGGATAGTGAGATTAGCGAGTTGTGGTGTTATTTTGTTTTCAGGTCTATTGTTAGCGCAAGTGGAGAAAGTTGGAGAAGAAGTTTACGGTAGATCGTTTAGATCCGCTGCTAGTGAGGCTACTTTTAGATCAACCAAACCGCAGATTGTGTGGCAAGAAGAGATCAAGCACGAAGGTGCTACTTACATAGCCCCTTTCTTTTCCAAAATGGATCTTCCAGAAGGTTCATACTTAGTAGTTAGATCTCCCGGTTACGAGAGATCGTGGGTTTACAAAGGAAGAGGAAAGATGGATCTTACTGACGGTAAAGGTTTTTGGGGTATCCATATACCAGGGGATACCCTTATACTAGAGCTTTATTCTAAAGTTGCCGTACCAGCTGATGCTGTTGTAGTAAGTCACTATGCTAGGGGATATACAGATGAGGAAAGAGGTTTTCAGCTTTCGACTCGTTCTATATGCGGGTCTGACGATTCTAAATGGGCCAAATGTTATCAGAGCAGTGAACCTACAGTCTATTCAAAATCGAAGGCTGTAGCGCGTCTACTTATAAATGGAACCAATGCGTGTACAGGATGGTTAGTCGGCAGTGAGGGACATCTTATGACCAACAATCACTGTATATCTACAAGTTCTGAGGCTGCTAATACAAATTTTGAGTTTATGGCAGAAGGGAGCAGTTGTTCAACAGATTGCTCCAGTTGGGGAGCGTGTGCAGGGGTAGTTGAAGCTGACAGAGCGACTTTGATAAAGACAAGTGCAACTTACGATTATACCTTGGTAAAGTTACCAGTTAACGTAACTAACAAATACGGCTATTTCCAGATGAGGAGTAGCGGTCCAACTTTAGGTGAGCGAATCTATATACCTCAACATCCAGCTCATTGGGGAAAAAAGATAGCGTTAAAAGCTGGCTCTAGCAACGCTACTATTACAACTCTAAATGCTGCATCGTGCGGAGGTACAGTTGGAGACATAGGATATATGGCAGACACCCAAGGAGGATCATCTGGATCGCCGGTGGTTTCATACAACGATCACTTGGTAGTAGCTATACACCATTGTGGTGGGTGTGAGAATAGAGGTATAAGGATAGATAACATCATATCCGATCTCGGTTCTGCATTGCCTGCGGATGCTGTACCTGGTAGCAGTGGAGGAGGTGGTGGAGGTGGAAGCAGCGGTGATATACAACTTAGCAACGGTAATCCTGTAACGCTGAATGGAGCTTCAGGATCTGAGAAATACGCTTACATAGATGTACCGTACAACGCATCCTCTCTAACTATCCAGATATCCGGTGGAGATGGAGATGCCGATCTATACGTCAAGAAAGGGTCAAAGCCGTCACGCTCTTCCTACGATTGTAGACCGTACAAATATGGTAACAATGAAACCTGTTCTTTCTCTTCATCGCTCCAGGGCAGATGGTGGATTATGATACACGGTTACTCTTCCTACACTAACGTGTCTCTCGTAGCAAGCTACAATACAGCAACTCCTAACAATCCTCCTACGGCAAGCTTTACCTATTCAACCAGTGGACTAACAGTGAACTTTACAGATACAAGTTCAGATAGTGACGGTTCAGTAGTGTCATGGTCGTGGAATTTTGGAGATGGTAACTATTCGAGCTCTCGTAATCCTTCCCATACCTACTCAAGCGGTGGAAGTTACACAGTGAGACTAACGGTTACAGACGATGATGGAGCCACCGATACTTACACCCGTACTATTACAGTGACAGATCCTAGCGGAGGAGGCTCATCAGCTCCATGCACAGGATGTGAACACTTCACAGGATACCTAAGCAGTGGAGGTAATAAATACGAGCCTAACGGTAACTACTACTACTCTTCAAGCGGCACCCATAAGGGATGGCTTGAAGGGCCAAGTGGTACAGACTTTGATCTCTACCTATATAAGTGGAGCGGCAGCGGTTGGTCGGTGGTAAAAAGCTCTACTTCTTACGATTCAAGCGAATATATAAGTTACTACGGTTCTTCCGGATATTACATATGGAGAATAAGATCATATAGTGGGTCTGGCAATTACGATTTCTGGTTGATAAGACCTTAAAAAGCGATTATAAATAACATTTGCGGGGGAGGAGATGGTTCCTCCCTTTTTTTATTATTTATACACCCCATTTTCTGCTACTATATAAATAACAACAGATCTAAAGGAGTTTCGAAAATATGAAGATAGCAGTTATTGCGGATTCGCACGATAATTTAGATAATATCAAAGCAGCCATAAAACAGATAAAATCTCATCAAATAGAATTGGTCTTGCACGCAGGAGATTTCGTAGCACCTTTTGCGTTAAAACCTTTCATAGAAGAAAAAATACGCCTTTTAGGAGTATTAGGTAACAATGACGGTGAAGTACGTGGACTTTTAAAAACCGCAGAAGAAGGAGGTTGTACAATAGAACCATATTTCATGGAAGTAGAACTTTCAGGTAGACGAATAGCGTTAACTCACTATCCAGAACTAGCCTATCCTTTAGCGTACGGAGGTCGATACGATTTGGTAGTATTCGGTCATACGCACACACCAACTCTCCAAAGGGATGGATGTGTACTTCTCAATCCAGGTGAACTATGCGGCTGGATCACGGGAAAAGCATCACTTGCCATTGTAGAACTTGCTACACTTGAGGCCAACTTGATATATCTATAACCTTTCTTGTAATATTATTGTTAAAAATGATCCACATAGAACAAACCTT
>JALWYX010000050.1:0-24618 GCA_027078415.1 Thermoanaerobaculia bacterium | reverse complement strand
TTATAGAAATGACCCGTATGGGAAAACTCATTTCTAAGTATATGGTAGAATCTGTACAAACTTCGGCACATGTACAGTCGTTTATAGAAATAGACGTGACAAATATTGTAAAATGGAGAGAGAAGGTAAAAGATGCGTTGACAATGGTGAACTAAAGCGAGCATTATACTTCTTTGAAAAGGCGTTAAAGTGGGCTCAGGAAAACGCTTCACAAGAATTGATAGATAGAGCTTACTGTAATTGGGCTGCAGTAGCAATCTCTATAGGAGAAGGTAGAGAAGTCGCAGCGAAGTTACGCAAAATTTTATTTAGATACTCCGACACGACAAATCGTTTCTTAGCTTCTTACAACTTAGCTAGATTAAACGAACTAGAAAAAAATTTTAGAAAATCTATTTTCTACGCAAAAATAGCGTTGCAAGAAGCCCAAAAACTCAACAACCTTGAGTGGATAGCTTCATCTTACAATCAAATAGCTAACGCACAGTTAGCATTGGGCAAAACTAAAGAAGCGATAATAACTTACCAGAAAGCTGAAAAACACACAAAAGATTGCCATAGATTAACTGCAATAGAGATAAACCTAGGATACTCTTTCTACATAAGCGGTGAGAAGAAAAAAGGCAAAGAACTTCTCAAAAAAGCTTACTTAAAATCCTTATCAATTGGTGATAAACGTCTGCAAGCTTTAGCTATCTGCGATTTAGCATACATAGCATTAGAGGAAAGTGACACTTTTCTCATGAAAAAATCACAAAGCGACTTAGAACGTTTGTTTAATCTAGCAGAAGAAAAGCAAACTAGAATGAAAGTAGCTTACCTACTGTTAGATATATATAGAAAAACAGCACGTCTTGACAAATACAGAATCCTTATAAGTAAACTGGCTTGCGAAGCTAAAGTATCCTGCAGTGTAATTGAACACGCTATAGAACTTAACTGTTATAGAGTAATAAATTTACACTCATGAGATATGTAAAGTTATTAATAGGAATTATTTTGACAGTTTCAATTAAAGGAAATGCTAGTGTAGTGGCTCATCTACTCGATTCTAAAGGTACCTTTTACCAAGTTCTTTCTGGAGATGGTTTTGAATTAACCGGTAGTGAGCAATTGAAAGGAGCCCAAGTCCTAGTTATAAAAGACAACTCTAAGGATTCAAATATACAATTGGTACCCACTACAGACGATCTATCCCCAGAAGAAGATGTAATTCTTGTAGAAAACATTTATACAAACGAGAAGTATCTAGTTTGGAGTGGTTATAAGAATTTGCATCCCGTTATCAGAATCCTAAAGTTTCTGGATTTACTAATACCTTTAGAAGAACCTATAGAGCTGGTAAGTTCGTCGTTCAACAAAAAAATATCACCCACAGTAGGTACTATCTTCTCCGATGGTTATAATGCAGTAAATATATTCTGGTGGGATATAGCTCCAGACGGTACCAGTAGACTAATGTATTATAACGTAGATAACGAAGGCGATATTATAGATCTATCAACACTGTTAGAGATAGATACCTATTACAACCCATCCAATCAGTGGAGCAACTTTATACAGATAGAGCAAGAGAATAAATTCTTTTACCTTTTATTTGGAAATCTTTCGAACAAAAAAATAGAAGTAATCAAATTTACATTGGCACCTTTAGAAACTTACGATTTATTAAATAATGCCAGAGCACAGATAATAGAAATAGGCAATCAAAACAAGTTGCGGCCTTTAGAAGAGAAGATTTACTTAGTAAAAAATAATGTAAGCGATCTTTTAAAACGTTACTTTAATGAAAATATAGAGAAACATCTAACAAGTAGTATTATAAAAAACTTTTCGGATGCTGTAACAAGCGGCCTAGGATGGGAAGAAGCTACTTCCAAGGCCATAGATGATATAGAAGAGATAATAACGTACTCAGGATTTGTACTGGATCCCAATGCAAGAGCCCAAATAATAGAGATTGGCCACAGAAAACGTAACGTTACTCTTAGCAAAATAGCAAGTTTCGATTTTCCTTACAGTATAGAAGGCATTACCCCTCAAGTGATGATTTCACCATCCGGAAAAACTCTTATGTCCATATGGATTGGAGAAGATTTCATAACATACTCTACAACTGACCGTGAAGGAAAATGGAAAGAACCTCAATACCTCTCGTACAATGACTACGAAACATTAGATTACATCCTTGAATCTTTAAAGCGCAATATAAAGTTGTATTACCCTTAATTTATACGTATACCGTTCTCTTCAACTGCTATTTTATAGGCATTAAAACCAGCGTTTTGGAGTACTTGTACAATATGATCTCTCAGTTCAGGATAAACTACAATTAACACATAACCACCACCACCCGCTCCACATACTTTTCCACCCAAAGCACCTTCCTCGACCGATAAATTTATAATTTTCTCTATATTAGGTGTTGATATACCACTATGAAGCTGTTTACGATAGTTCCATTCTTCAAGAATCAACTTTCCCAACTTGTCAAAGTCCTTTCCATACAACGTTTCCTCAACTCTTAAGGTGACATCTCTTATCTTCTTTAAAAGGCAAAGAGTTCTACCTTCATCTAAAGCATCTTTTACTATTTGCCAATTCTCTTTAGCTGAGAAGTGAGATAATCCAGAATCTACTATTACCATCATTTTAGACAGATCGTACGACACATCTTCGAAACGGGTAACATTTTCTTGGCCTGGCAAATATTCTATTTTTAGAACGCCACCCTTTAAAGCTGGATAATAATCTTGTACTCCCGTAGGTAACTTGAGGAGTTTAGCTTCTAAATCTTTAGCTATATTTACTAGATGCTGATCTGAGATCTCTTTTCCCTCTGAAAAAAAACCTCCCTTAAGAGCTGAAACGAGAATAGCTGAACTTCCTCCTAAACCTCCTCCGCTAGAAAATGGCGAATAAATTTTAAGATCGATGTTTTTCCATTTAAAGTATTCAGCTATAACAGTTCCTATTCGTGAGGAAATTGTAGAGCTGTTTACGAATTCAACAGTAATTTTTACATTTATAGCGCAGTTTATAGTTTTTGCATCTTCTATAATAGATCTCAAAGGCCATATATCTAATGTACCTCCGCTCAAATCTACTCTCAAGGGAGCTGATATTCTCATTTAAAAAACTTGGTAAAAAACTCAGGATCTCTAACAAAAGTTCCTTTGAATACTGCTGTACCGTCTTTGTAAACTATAACTGCGGGTAGCTCGGTAATATTGTGAAACCTAGAAAACTTACCGGTTTTATCTATAAAAAGTTTTGCGTTTTTTAAATCTTTCCCTAAAAATTGCAAAACTTGATCTTCATCTTCTTGAAAATTAACTACCCAAATATCCACATCTTTACCCCATTTAGAAGAAAGTTTGATAATGTCCTGTTTGATAGTATTACATCGTGGAGCCCAAGAACTCCACACAACTATAATAACGTTTCTATTCTTCAGATCATCACTGCCAACTAGTTTACCGTCACTTACACCTTCAAGGGTCCAATTTTTTTGAGCATATACCACAAATACAGCAAAAACCACCAAAAAAGAAATCGCTCTTCTCTTATTCATACTTAGAGTATACTATAACCTTGGTATTCCGTATGATTTTGATTATTTTCTTTTTCAATTTATAGATAGATGTCGTAGATTTTTCTCTATTTTTACAACGTAAAACTGAAATTATTCTATTCATTCTTTTCACAAAATCTGAGCATTCTTCACATTTTACAACGTGGAAGTATAGATTTTTAGGAATAACGATTTCTCCCTCTTCCACCTTAGCCTCTCGTAAGATAGATTCTCTTATTGATCTACATTTTTTGCTCATCTATCTTATATACAATAACTTATTAAAGTCACTTTCTATTTCTTTTTAGTTGGTGGTATTGGAACGTTGTTATATTTGCCTATACCTTTTTTCTTTGAAAATTCTACTAAAGCGTTTTCTAGCATTTTTCTACCTCTATAGAGCCTACTCATAACGGTACCTATTGGTATATCCAGTATATCAGCGATCTCCTTGTAAGAAAAACCTTCTATATCTGCAAGAGTAACTACAGCTCTATAGATTTGAGGTATTCGGGAGAAAGCTTTCTCTATCTCTTTATCTATCTCTTCTGAAATAATCCTATCTTCAGGAGTTTCTTCTGAAGGGAGTTCGATCTCTTTTTCTTTGTCATTTTCTTCAAAGTTAGTAATATTTACAAAGAGGGGTTGTTTTTTATCTTTTCTATATTTGTTTATAAAGGTATTTTTTGCTATTTTAAAGAGCCATGCCTTTATGTTAGTTCCTGGAGTAAATTTATGAAAATTTTTATAAGCCTTCAAGAAAGTTTCCTGAGTTACGTCTTCTGCATCTACAGGGTTTTGAGTCATAGTAAGCAGGTATGAATATACTGCATCCACATGAGGTAGGGCTGTTTCTTCAAATTCTTTCTGTAAATCTTTTGGTAAAGGTTTAACAGTCATTAAAGTAATCTCCCCTCCCCAGGAAGGGAGGGGATCAGAAAGGTTATATTATACCTACCTGGACTAGGGCTACAAGAAGAGCGTAGAGCACCAAAGACTCTATAAGAACCAATGACACAAGAGCGATAAATCTGATTCCGCCTTCTGCGCCTGGATTCCTAGCTATAGCCGAGCATGCAGAGGAGCACGCTCTACCCTGAGCTAACGCTCCAAGTCCTGCACTTAAGGATATTGTAAGAGCAGCTGCAGCCATACCGTAAATTCTATACTGTGCTGGCATGGCCGCTTCTTCAGCTTCTTCCGCAGCAAATGATGGAACAGCAAGCACGATCATCAAGATGGCAAAGATAAAAAAGAACTTTCTTAACATAGATCTACCTCCTATATACATTTTATTTTTAGCTGGTATTGCCAGCCCGGCGAAGGATATTAATGCTCCTCCGCTTCGGCACCAGCTATATATATAGTCGTTAATAATACAAAAACGAAAGTTTGCATAAGAGCAGCAAAAAGTCCAATAGCCATAAGCGGAATAGGTGCTATAGCAGGTGACAACGAAGTTATTATTCCGCTAACTTGATGCTCTCCAAATATATTCGCAAACAAACGAAGACCCAACGAAAACGGCCTGGACAAATGCGAGAATATCTCAATTATCAAAAACAGCGGTGCCATAAAAAGTATAGGACCTAAAAAATGCTTTATATATTTTAAACCATGAGTCTTTATACCCACCAAATTGTAAGTTACAAACGAAAGTATTCCTAAGCCAAAAGTAACAAATGGACTGGAAGTTGGTGCAGAAAATATAAATATGAGTCCGAGAAAATTGGCAGTGAAAATGAAAAAACCTAGAGTACCTATAAAGGGTAAGAAACGTTTGTGTCCGCCCTTTCCTATTTGCTCATCTATAAGCGCAATAAAACCTTTAACGATAAGTTCAAGTGCTAGTTGCCATCTACTAGGATTTTTAACTACAAACTTTTTACTCAAAGGGATAAAAACGAAAGCAAATAAAAGCGTTATAAATATCAACATAATAAACCAATCATCCAAATGAACACCGTACATATTTAAAAAGCTATTAACAGGTTTATAAAAGATCGAGTAATGTTCCATCTCCTCTCACCTTGTCTTGATACTATAAACGATTACAGAGATGCTAATCGTAAGTATTCCAACAATATACCCTCCAACTACAGCTAATGCCCCTTCTCTGCCCCCTACGATTTTCCCCAATATTATAACAAAAAGAGTAAAAATTACACCAGGAAAAAAAAGAAAACCTCTGCTCTTGCGATGAAAACGTTCTATACTTTTTTTAAGTGTAAAATGGCTCAAAAGAAGGGATAAAAATGCTGCTACTATTCCAACAAAGAAAAGGACTATATAAGTTACCATAAAACTTAGTTACCGTTATGTGATATAAATTATAAATATTACTCTTCTTTTGAGAAGGCTATAATCATGCGGAAACTCTCATACAAGGCAGCTATTGTCCCAAGAATAAAACCAACGACTATTCCTGTATCTGTATTGCCATACATACTTCCTATATACTTACCAACTGCCACCCCTCCCAACACCAATGAAACCATAACAAAAGCAACGGAAGAAATTTTAAGGGCTAAGTTTAGAGACTTATGGGTATTTCTCATCCGTTAACCCCTCAACATATAACGTCTGCTGTAAACTCCCTTGGAGGAACAATAACAGTTATAGGAGATCTTATCGTAGATCATTTTATAATAGGAAAGCCTGTAAGAATAAGCAGAGAAGCTCCTGTATTAATATTAAATTTTGAAGAAGAAAAGTTTTCTTTAGGAGGAGGAGCCAATACAGCGGCAAACATTTTGTCTTTAGGAGGTACTCCAATAATTCTAGGAAGGGTAGGTAAAGATAAAGAAGGTAAAATTATTTTAGACTCGTTCTTGGAAAAAGGAATCACCTCGCATCTGCTAACGCAGGAAAAATTTACCACTCCATTAAAAACACGTATCTTAGCGGGAACCAAAGATGGGCCCAAGCAACATGTGGTCAGAGTAGATAGAGGAGTTTGCCTACAAATGGATGAAGATAAAGTCATTGAGCATATAGATAAATACTGTACTAAGGCTGTTTCAAATCTATTTGTAATAAGCGATTATGGATTAGGATTTATGGGAAAACAGGTTTTTTCCTATCTAAATAAGAGAAAATACAAAATTGTATGTGATAGTAGATTTCAATTAACGAGTTTTAAAGGTGCATACGCAGCCACTCCAAACGAGGAAGAGTTTTTCTCTATAGTTGGGAACCAAGAAAAAATTTTGGAAGCTGGCAAACAGTTAAGAAAAGAAATGGAGTGGGAACTATTACTCCTAACCAGAGGATCGAAAGGTATGATTTTATTCGAAGAAGAAGGTGCGTGGATAATAAAAGTAGCGGGGGATAAAGAGATAGCAGACGTAACAGGTGCAGGAGATACTGTAATAGCTGCCTTTTCCCTCTCTATAGTAAACAATCCTCCTGTTGTCTCAGCTCTTATCGCAAACTACGCAGCTGGAGTTGCAGTACGTAAAGCTGGCACAGCAACTGTTACCAAAAAGGAAGTTGTAAAACTCATAAAAGAAGACCCATCGCCTATAATTGAATTAAAATGGGTAAAGTTGTAACATTAAACTGGCTTATAAAGAAGATTAAAGAGCTAAAGAAAAACGGAAAAACAGTGGTTTTTACCAATGGTGTTTTTGACATTCTTCATGTGGGTCACGTTAGGTATCTAAAAGACGCAAAAAGTAAGGGAGATATATTGATAGTAGGTATCAACTCTGATCAATCTGTAAAAAAGATAAAAGGAAAGAAGCGCCCTATAGTTCCAGCTAACGAACGTGCAGAAATAATAGCATCATTGGAAGTTGTTGATTACGTATTAATATTTGAAGAAACCTCACCTGCTGAAGTAATTATAAAGCTTAAGCCTCATATACACTGCAAAGGAAGTGATTACAAATCGCCGGCCACGGTTCCTGAGAGTCAAATAGTGGAATCATACGGAGGGAAAACGTTGATTGTAGGGGACCCAAAACGGCACGCCACAACCGATATTATCAGAAAAATTTGTTCTTTGCATGCGTGCTCTGATAGTACGTCCTAGCTCATTAGGAGATATAGTCCAAGCTTTGCCAGCAGCAAACGATCTAAAAGCCTCAGGGTATGAGGTAGGATGGATAGTAGAGGAAGATTATTATCCTCTCCTTAAAATGTTTACCAAAGTAGATCGCGTATTTCCCTTAAAATTACGCAAATGGAGGGCTAAACCAAACTTATACCAAATTAGAAAAGCGTGGATGAAGATAAGAAGATTCTCTCCAGAGATAGCATTCGAGCTTACCGGCATGCATAAGGGTGCTATGCTAGCTTGGCTAAGCGGTGCACCTACAAGAGTTGGATGGAGCAAAGAAGCAGGATCTTCTGTTTGGTTAACAGAAACCGTTAACCCTCTTAGAAACAACGAGCATATAATTCATTTTTACAAGAGAATAATAGAACAATTCACTAAAAAAAAAGTGTCTAAAATAGTTTTCGATCTTCTAGTAGACACTAACAGAAATGAAGTAGATGTTGCAATATTTCCTTTCTCTCGCTGGAAAAACAAAAACTATCCGTTGGATAGATGGATAGCAATAGCCGACTATCTAAACTCTTTAAAAGTAAAGACTTTTATAGTCATAAACACAAAAGCAGATAGTAATAGATTTATAACAGTCAACGGAATTCCGGAGTTGCTGTACTTTATATCTAAAACTAAGGTAGTTGTAGGACCAGATACTGGTCCTTTACATCTAGCTGTAGCTATGGGGAAAAAAACTGTATTTGTTATGGGACCTACACGCAGCTCAAATTTTGGTCCTATTTACAACGGAGCTGTAGTAACAGCAAAATTACCGTGTTTAGGGTGTGGAAAATTGGGCAATCAAGTTCCTCTCTGCATGACAACTATTAACAATAAAACAATAATAGAGTCGATTATATCTTGTCTCAATATATAATAGTGTTTAGAATGCTTAAAATTGGAGGATAACAAAAATGGCCAAACTAGGAGAATTACTTGTAAAATCCAGGCTTATTACTCCCGAGCAACTACAAAAAGCGTTAGAAAAACAGCGTGCAGAAGGCGGCAAAATAGGCTCGATTCTTGTAGAGCTGGGGTATATATCGGAACAACAGCTTGTAGAATTTTTATCTAAGCATTTTGGAGTGCCTTCTGTAAATTTAGAGAGAGTGACTATAAGTGAAGAATTAATAAAGTTAATACCTGCAGATGTAGCTAGAAAATATATGATAATACCTATCTCCAAAGCTGGAGCTAAGCTAACAGTGGCTATAACGGATCCGACCAATGTATTCGCTTTAGACGACATAAAATTTATGACAGGCTACAACGTAGATCCTGTAGTTGCATCAGAAAGACAGCTCAAAGCTGCTATAGAAAAATATTATGGTACAACTCATTCAGTTGAGTTGCGTAAAGTGATGGAGGATTTAAGTGAGGAGGAAGAAGATTTTGACGCTCTCGAAGTTCTAGAAGAATCGGAAGAGATAGATGTAGACGCTTTAGAGGAAGAGTCTGAAGAAGCACCCGTTGTAAGATTAGTAAACCTTATTCTTACAGACGCTATAAAGAGAGGAGCGTCAGATATACATATAGAGCCGTACGAGAAAGATTACAGAGTTAGGTACCGTATAGATGGTGTCTTGTATGAGATGATGCGTCCACCGATCAAACTCAAAGAGGCTATAACCAGCAGAATAAAGATAATGTCCAAATTAGACATAGCTGAAAAACGTCTTCCACAGGACGGCAGAATAAAGATAAAAACGCGAATAGGTGGGAAACTTAAAGACTTAGATTTCAGGGTATCTGTATGTCCAACAATATTTGGAGAAAAGATAGTACTTAGGTTGTTAGACAAAGACAATCTAATGTTAGATTTAACCAAACTAGGCTTTGAGCCAGAGTCGTTAGAAAGATTTGAACGAGCTATTCTAAAGCCTTATGGTATGGTTTTAGTTACTGGACCAACAGGTTCGGGCAAAACAAATACTCTTTATTCGGCATTATCACGCATAAATACCCCTGAGGTTAACATAATGACAGCGGAGGATCCGGTAGAATTCAACCTGCATGGCATAAACCAGGTACAGATGAAAGAACAGATCGGCCTGAACTTTGCGGCCGCTTTAAGATCTTTTCTACGTCAAGATCCCAATATAATTCTAGTAGGTGAGATAAGAGATTTTGAAACAGCAGAAGTAGCAATCAAAGCAGCATTAACGGGGCACCTTGTGCTTTCAACTCTTCACACTAACGATGCTCCTTCTACTGTTACCCGTCTTATGAATATGGGTATTGAGCCATTTCTAGTAGCAACGTCTGTACATTTAGTGGTAGCTCAAAGGTTAGTGAGGAGAATATGCACAAAATGTAAGGTTCCTTTAGAGTTGCCTAGGAAATCTCTTATAAAAATAGGTTTTTCACGTGAAGATGCCCAGACGGTAAAACTATTTAAAGGAAAAGGATGTGACACCTGTAGTAACACAGGATATAAAGGAAGAGTAGCTCTGTTTGAAGTTATGGAAATAGACGACGAGATTAGGGAGATGATTCTTGCTGGAGCAACAGCGTTAGAGCTCAGAAAAGCAGCAAGGGATAAAGGAATGATAACACTTAGAGAAAGTGGCCTTATCAAAATCAAAGCGGGGATAACAACGGTAGAAGAAGTAGTAAGAGAAACAGTTTTGTAAGGGAGTTGGAATGGTAGAATATCTTCCCATAATTATAGGGGTGGGGTTAGCCTTTATTGTAGCAGGTATTATTATGCTGATATCTTGGCTGATGGGGCCAAAACGCCCTTATCGCACTAAGTTGACACCTTATGAGTCAGGTATGCCTATCCTGGATGCTTCTCGCAAAAGAATTCCAGTAGCGTTCTTTTTAATAGCTTTAGACTTTGTTGTGTTTGATGTGGAATCGGCTTTTTTATTTCCCTGGGCACTTACTGTAAGGAATAGTGGTACGACAGAATTTATTTCAGGAATCACATTCATAGTTGTAGCAGTGGTAGTGGGATACCTTTATGTATACTTGAAGGGAGGCTTTGACATATATAAGGGGAATTCAGAAAATGTCAAATAAATATATAACTCAGAAAATAAAGGAAAAGTTTTCTAAAGTTGCACATCTATACCCTAGCAAAAGAGCGTTACTTATACCTTTACTGAGCGAAATTCAGAAAGAGCACGATGGATGGCTTTCTAGAAATGCCATAAGAGAGGTGGCCCAATTTTTAGAACTTTCGGAAGCTGATGTTTACGGTGTAGTTTCCTTCTACGACCTTCTGCACGATCGTTACGTAGGCAAACATAGAATAAGAGTATGTACCAACATTTCTTGTATGTTAAGAGGTGCAGATGAACTTATAAAAGCTCTAGAAGAAGAGTTAAAAGTCAAGGCTGGTGAAGTTACCCCGGATGGTACTTTCTCTTTTGTAGGTTTTGAATGTTTAGGAGCTTGTGAGGTAGCACCTATGGCTATGATAGACGATCATTACTATGGTAATCTGACTCCCAAAAAGCTTATCGACATAGTAAGGAGCTTGAAATGAATTATGAACCTGTGTTGCTAAGGAATATAGGTAAAAAACTTTATAAAGTTGCGGACTACGTGAAAGAAGGTGGCTACAGTGGGCTTGAAAAGGCTTTGCAAATGAAACCTGAAGAGATTACTGAAGAGGTTAAGAAGGCAAATCTCCGAGGCAGAGGAGGTGCCGGGTTTCCAGCAGGGGTTAAATGGAGCTTTGTACCAAAAGATATATATCCTAAGTATTTAGTATGCAATGCGGACGAATCCGAACCTGGAACTTTTAAAGACAGGGTACTTATAGAGGAAGATCCTCATCTTTTAATTGAGGGGTGTGCCATATCTTCTTACGCTATAGGAGCCAATACTTGTTACATATATATAAGAGGTGAGTACACTAAGCAGGCAGACATTTTAGAAGATGCAATAGCGGATGCCTATAAAGAAGGAATAATTGGCAGTAAAGTTATGGATTCAAACTTTAGCCTGGATATAGTAGTTCATAGAGGTGCAGGTGCATACATATGTGGAGAGGAAACAGGACTTTTAGAATCTCTTGAAGGGAAACGTGGGCAACCACGGGTAAAACCTCCTTTTCCCGCAGTAGTAGGAGCTTTTGGTAAACCAACGGTTATAAATAACGTGGAGACTCTATGTTGCGTTCCTTTTATCGTATCACGAGGAGCAGAGTGGTTCAGATCTATAGGAATAGATGAAAAAAACTGTGGACCTAAACTGTACGCTATATCTGGTCATGTAGAAAAACCAGGTGTTTACGAATTCCCTATGGGAATAACGTTTGAGAAACTCTTAGAAGAAGCTGGAGGAATATGGCAAGGTAGAAAATTAAAAGCTTTTATCCCTGGTGGAGCTTCGGCACCTGTTATGACAGCAGATGATATAGGTATACCTATGTCTTTTGATCATCTAGCGAAGGCAGGTAGTATGTTAGGATCAGCAGCAGTTATAGTTATAGATGATAACACCTGTATGGTAAAAGTAGCAAAAACTATAGCTCACTTCTTTAACCACGAGTCGTGTGGTCAATGTACACCATGCAGAGAAGGAACTAATTGGTTAGAGTACATAATAGACAAAGTTCTATCGGGTAAAGCCACAGAGAAAGATATAGATCTCCTCACCGGAGTATGTAATCAAATAGAAGGCAACTGTTTGTGCGCTCTAGGAGACGCTGCAGCCATGTCGGTTCGTTCTATAGCTATCAAATTTAAAGAAGAGTTTATGAAATACGTTAAAAAATTAACGTTGGTGAGAGAGTAACAATGCCAAAAGTAGTAATAGATGGTAGAGAAATAGAGGTCGAAAAAGGAACAAATCTAATAGAAGCGGCTAAACTGGTTGGTATACAGATACCGCACTACTGTTATCATCCAAGATTATCGGTTGTGGGACAATGCCGAATGTGTTTAGTTGAGATAGAAGGAGGTCGCAAACCTGTAGCAGCTTGTACAACAACTGTAGAAAGAGATGGAATGGTAGTATTCACGAAAAGTAAAACAGTTCAAGAATCTCAAAGAGCGATTATGGAATTTTTGCTCTTAAACCACCCTCTTGACTGTCCCATATGCGATCAAGCGGGTGAATGTGGACTCCAAGATTACGCTGTTAAACATGGAGTCGCGTTTTCTAGATTTGAATACGACAGTAAGAGAGTGTTTCCCGATGCAGAACGTATACCTTTAGGACCTCGAGTAATATTCAACGCTAACAGATGCATCCAATGTACTCGTTGTGTACGCTTTACAGCAGAGATAACTAAAACAGGTGAGTTAGGTTTTTTTTACAGGGGCTCAAGAGCAATAATAGGAACTTATCCAGGGAAAATCCTTGATAATCCTTTATCTGAGTGTGTAACAGACATATGTCCTGTAGGTGCATTAACCTCTTCAAAATTTAGATTTAGGAAACGTGTATGGTATATAGTTAAAACACCTTCTATCTGTACAGGATGCGATATAGGATGCAACATTTCTGTTGAACACTCAAACAACAAAGTATACAGATACAAACCGAGGTTTAATTCAAAGGTAAACGATCACTGGATATGCGATTACGGCAGATATAGATGGGAGGACTATACAAAAAACAAACGCCTCTTATCTCCTATAATACGAGAAAAAGGGAAACTACAAATTCGCAGTTGGAAGAAGATTATAAAAGTAACAGCACAAAACCTAAAGGCTTCATTTTCAGGAGAGAAAATAATTCTCTCTACAGGATTTCATTCTTGTGAAACGTTTTTTCTCTTAAAAAAACTTGCAAACACTATAGAAGGAACCAAAACAGCTCTGTGGGTTAAAAAAGACAATTCTCGCTATATACCTACTCCAACAGGTGAGAAAAGAAGCAAATATTCTTCTCCAAATGTTATGGGAAGTCAAATAGTGGGTTTTGGAAGTGAAGAATCTTTTGAGGTAGCTCAAAGGGTGTTAAACGGCAAAATTAACAACATCCATATTCTTTTTGTAACAGATAGCTTTGCTGAGGGAACTTTTAACGACAGAAAAATAGTAAACAATTTGCGTAAGGCAAATATACTAATAGTTGCTGGATGGGCTAAATCACTACTTGCCCAAGTAGCTGATATTATATTACCTACAACAACTACTTTGGAAGAAGAGGGGACTTTTATAAATAATGAATCGATTTTACAAAAATATGTCAAAGCTCTATCTGCACCAGGTAATGCTATTCCTTTATGGCAAATAATTATTGAAATACTTAACAACATTAAACCAGATACTTTCAAAAACTATGAAAATGTATCGCAATTATTTGAAATGTTAACGGAGGAAATAGAAGAGCTAGAAGGGTTAACCTTTAAAAAGATCCCTCCATATGGTATAGATTTAAGAAAAAGAGAGGCTTTAGTCTAAAAGATATAGATGGGGAGGAGATGAACGAAATTCTAGAAGCCTTAGTAAAATACGCAGCTATTCTGGCATTTATGTTAGGTGTTGTAGCACCTGTTATGGTTTGGGTTGAACGGAGAGGAATGGCACTTATCCAAGATAGACGTGGTCCTAACAGGGTAGGCCCATTCGGATTGTTACAACCTTTAGCAGATGCATTTAAGTTCATTTTTAAAGAAGAAATTATCCCTGCCCAAGCTGATAAAGTGTTATATCTGGCAGCACCAGCGCTAGCATTGGTTCCAGCTCTTACAACCTTCACAGTAGTGCCTTTTGGACCTACTTTCAACTACGCAGGTAAAGAGATCAAACTAGTAGTTATAGATTCAGATATAGGAGCGTTGATGTTTTTAGCATTAGCAGGGTTAGGTGTTTATTCTCTTATCTGTGCTGGCTACGGTTCTTACAATAAGTACTCCTTGTTAGGCTCACTTAGAGCTTCAGCACAACTTATAAGTTACGAACTCTCTATGGGCTTTGCTATACTGGCAATTCTTGTATCTACAGCTTCTTTTAACCTTTTAGATGTGATTGATTACCAAAATTCTATGTGGAATATAGTGTACCAACCTTTAGGATTCCTAGTATTTTTAGTAACCGCCTTTGCTGAAACAAATAGAGTTCCTTTTGACCTACCTGAATCGGAATCTGAGCTAGTTGCAGGATTCAACACTGAATATGGGGCTATGAAATTTGCCCTCTTCTTTATGGGCGAATACGTAAATATGACTACTCTATCTCTTCTACTAGCAGTCCTTTATTTAGGAGGCTGGCAGCTGTATCCAGGTTGGACACCTCCTGAAGGCATAGTGGGAGCTATAATAGGCGTTCTTATAACCCTTGCTAAAGTAATCTTTATGATGTGGTTGTTTGTTTGGGTACGTTTTACATTACCACGTTTTAGATATGATCAACTGATGAAACTAGGATGGAAAGTACTCTTACCTCTATCTATAACAAATCTTGTTATAGTAACGATACTAGTTAACAAAGGGATCTTATGATGTTAGAAACTGTAATTTTTTACCTCTTTGCCAGTTTAGCAGTAATATTTGCCTTAGTGGTTATATTGCACCCCGATCCTGTAAAAGCTACATTATCGATGGTCATAACGCTCTTTTCACTAGCTGTAATTTACCTTACTATAAAAGCTCCATTAATAGCTGCCTTACAAATACTGCTCTACACAGGAGCTATACTTGTGCTCTTTCTTTTTGTGATTATGCTTCTAAACATACAAAGGGAAATATCTTTACCCTTCTCCAAACCTGTACAGCTATGGGGAAGTATAGTATCTGTAGGTTTTCTTATAGGGATAATAACAAACTTCGCCATCAAAATAAAAATAGAGGAGAGTGTTAAAAACTATTCTCTAGTACTTATAGCAGAAAGTCTTTTTAAAGAAAACGCCTTATCGTTTATTGCTACGGGCTTTCTTCTATTGGCTGCCGTTGTAGGAGCCACCATTATAGCCACTAAGGTTAAGAGAGGATAAAACATTATGTCAGTTGTAGGATTTTCGCATTACTTCTTTTTAGGCTTAATCTTATTCAGCATAGGTGCTTTAGGTGCATTAACTCGGAGAAACGGAATAACAATTTTTTTATCAATAGAACTCATGCTAAATTCGGTAAATCTGATTTTAGTCTCTTATGCAAGTACAAATGGAAATTTAGCAGGACAAATTTTAGTATTTTTCATGTTTGCAATAGCAGCAGCTGAAGCAGCAGTAGGTTTAGCGTTCTTTATAGCTATATATAAACACCGTAGAACTATAAATATAGACAGGTTAACTTTTCTCAGGTGGTAATGAGATGACAAGTTTAATAGCAATAGTTCTGCTACCATTCTTAGGAGCAGTTGTAAATGGAATACTATCTTTTAGCAATTCAAAACGGGCAGTGACCTTCACCGCACTTGCAACTACTGGTGGGAGCCTAGTTATAGCTCTGTATACAATATGGAGATATTTAACCGAACTATCTCCTCAGCCTATCGAATACGTTTTATATAAATGGTTAGAAAAACCGTTGGAGATCCAAATTTCATTTCTCTTAGATCCCTTATCCGCTATTATGCTTTTTGTTGTAACTTTTGTAGGTTTCTTTATACATCTGTATTCAACAGGATATATGTCTGACGACGAAGGGTACGGTAGATATTTCGCTTATCTAAACCTCTTTATGGGTATGATGCTTCTACTTATTTTAGGGAGCAATTTACTTGTTACATTTATAGGTTGGGAGGGTGTAGGTTTATGCTCCTATTTACTAATCGGGTTTTATTACAAACAGGATGAACCTCCACGAGCTAGTATGAAAGCATTTGTAGTTAACAGGATAGGCGATTTTGCATTTCTTATAGCTATCTTTATATCGTTTGCCCACTTTGCTACTTTAGAGTACAGAGAAATTCTTAACGCTATAGCCACCAATCAGCAGCTTCAAGATACAGTGTATATTTTTGGCTTAACTTTACCTGCTCTACTTGCATTACTTCTGTTTATAGCGGCAACTGGTAAAAGTGCTCAGCTGCCTCTCTACGTATGGTTACCAGATGCTATGGCTGGTCCTACTCCTGTTTCAGCATTGATTCACGCAGCTACTATGGTAACCGCTGGAGTCTATCTACTTACAAGAACAAATTTATTATTTCAACTATCCCCTAACATCTTAAAATTAGTCACATTAATAAGCGTCGCTACAGCTTTTATGGCAGCAAGCATAGCCATAGCCCAAAGAGACATTAAAAAAGTTTTGGCATATTCAACGGTATCCCAGTTAGGGTACATGTTTTTAGCTGCAGGTGTGGGTGCATTTGTAGTTTCTATTTTTCATCTTTTCACACATGCGTTTTTCAAAGCTCTTCTCTTTCTAGGCTCAGGTTCTGTAATACACGCAATGGAAGGAGAACAAGATATCTACAAAATGGGAGGATTAAAACAACATCTACCACACACCTATATAACATTTTTAATAGGTACTCTTGCTATTGCCGGGTTCCCACCATTAGCTGGTTTCTTTAGTAAAGATGCCATACTTGCGTATACTTACGATCATTCAAAAGCAATATATTTCATAGGATTAATCACAGCTGGTTTAACTTCCTTCTATATGTTTAGAATGTTTATCTTAACATTTCACGGAGAGTTTAGAGGTACTGAAGAACAACGCAAACATTTGCACGAATCACCGCCCTCTATGACTCTACCATTATGGATATTAGCTATAGGTTCTGCTTTCGTTGGTTTTATAGGTAAAATACCTTTTACTCACTATGACCTCTTCGGTAAAATACTATCGCCTGTAATTGTAAAGTTAGAAGAAAAAGCAGTACATCACGATGTTTTACACGAAGTTCTTCTTATAACTCTTTCTGTAGTTGCAGCGCTTTTAGGGCTTGTTGCAGCAAAGGTACTCTATTCTCAAGGACCTACAGGAGATGAACGGCTAAAATCTATTATAACGGCTCCCCTATACACTCTGCTTAAAGGAAAATACTTTGTAGACGAGTTATATACCTTTGTAATAGTTACACCTCTACGCACAACAGCTAATATTTTGTGGCGTTTTGTAGACCAATTAATAATAGACGGAACTTTACACCTAGCAGCTGGAATAGTTCAGCTTATAAGTGCCTTAGGATCATTTACAACTACAGGAAATCTAAGAAACTATATGCTCTATTTTGTTATCGGTATAATTCTTCTAATAGCTTACACGGTGGGATAAAAATGAAGTTTCTTGAGCTATTAACCAACCCTTCATTAACGTTAATAGTGTTTTTTCCTACTTTAGCTGCTATACCTCTTCTAGTAGCTAATAAGAGAAACGAGAAGAGAATAAAATGGTACTTATTGGTAGTATTTACAGCTGAGTTTCTTCTATCAGCGTATCTAGTTACATTACTCTACTTGAAAGATGGTATTAAATATTTTCCTTTAGTGGCTGATCCAACGATCCCCTGGTTACCTAGATATGGGATAGCGTACAGGTTAGCTATTGACGGTATATCTATGCCGCTTATACTTCTTACAACGTTTATAATGCCTATAGTTATATTAGGTTCCTGGAGTAGCATAAAAAAACACTGGAAACTTTATGGTATCTCTCTTTTAATTCTCACAACTGGAATATTAGGTGCTTTTTTGGCTTACGACTTGATTCTTTTCTACATATTTTGGGAAGTTATGCTGGTTCCGATGTATCTAATAATAGGTGTTTGGGGAGGAGAAAGGAGAATATACGCTGCTGTTAAATTCTTTCTCTACACTCTAGCTGGAAGTTTACCCATGTTATTAGCCATTTTGTGGCTTGGGTGGCGATTTAGTAAAGCAGCTGGTTATTGGAGTTTTCACTACTTGGAGCTTCTCACAATGCTTCTTCCTCCTCAAGAACAATTATGGCTTTTTATAGGTTTTGCTCTAGCATTTGCTATAAAAGTGCCTCTCTTTCCTCTCCATACTTGGTTACCAGATGCACACGTAGAAGCACCAACAGGTGGTTCTGTTATATTAGCAGCAGTTCTTTTAAAATTAGGAACTTACGGTTTTATGCGTTTCGGTGTTCCTCTTTTCCCTCATGTAAAAGAGGAAGTTATAGATCTTATCCTCGTTCTATCTTTGATAGGAATAATATACGCAGCATTGGTTGCGTGGGTACAAGAAGATATGAAAAAACTGATAGCTTACTCATCTGTAGCCCATCTAGGATTTGTAACTTTAGGAATATTCTCAATGACAGAGATATCTTGGAGCGGTGCACTTTTGCAAATGGTAAATCATGGACTCTCAACAGGTGCCCTATTTCTGCTAGTAGGTATGATTTACGAGCGTTTTCACACTAAGAAATTTAAGGAGTTGGGAGGATTAGCACAACCTTTACCTTTACTCGCTTTCTTTTTAGTATTCAGCGCAATGGCTTCTGCAGGGTTACCGGGTTTAAACGGATTCGTAGGTGAACTTATGATATTAACAGGAACTTATATTGGAGGATATAAGATATATACAGTAATAGGAGCCATCGGGGTTATATTAGCCGCTCTGTACTTGCTTAGAATGCTTAAAGAAACGGTATGGGGAGAATATACGGGAGCGGTAAAAAAAGACCTCCACTCATACGAAAAGATGGCACTATTTCCATTAGCAGTTCTTATGCTTTTGATAGGTATTATTCCAAGCGTATTCATTAAACCATCTCAAGAGAGTATACTACAGACACTTAAGATATACAGCGTGAGAAAAAATTACCCTAAAGTGACAAAACCCCTTATTATACCTATAGATATCGATAAGGAGAAAAAATGACCGTAAGTATTTTAGCCCCAGAAATAATACTTTCGTTAGCAGGAATAGTTGTTCTTCTCCTTTCTACTATATCAAGTAAAATAAAAAACCTCTTGTTCTTTATATCCACAACAGCAGCCGGAGCTGCTTTATATTTTTTACCTTTCCCTACTCGTACTGCTGGTCATTTAGAGATATCGCATACAACAAAATTCTTCTCGATATTGACAATAATAGCTCTTATAATCACTCTTCTCGGATCTATAGAGTACACATCTAAAATAAATTCGCCTCCTGGAGAGTATATAGCAATTTTACTTTGGGCAACTGTAGGAATTTTGCTTTTTTTAAAGGCTAGAGATTTTATACTACTATTTGTCGCTTTGGAGTTATTTTCCATCTGTCTTTACATACTAGTAGGTTATAACACAGATTCTCCACTTTCGATAGAAGGTGCATTAAAGTATTTTCTCATGGGAGCTTTTGCAAGCGCATTTCTAAGCTTAGGTATAGCTTTTATATACGGTGAAACTAGCTTTACACGTTTTCAACAAATATCACACGCACTAGCTAGAAACGGCAATATGAATGCTGAGCTGATATATATAGCAACTGTTTTGATCCTATCAGTTTTATTTTTTAAATTAGCCGCCGCCCCATTCCATTCTTGGTCTCCCGATACCTATCAAGGAGGTGTAACACCCTTTATAGCCTTTCTTTCAACAGCTCCAAAAGCAGCCGTACTTCTAGTGCTTATAAAATTTTTACCCGTGATTCTCTCTCTTCCCAATGTAACGGAATACTACCGTAGAATAATAGAATTAGTTGCTATACTATCTATAGTTATCGGTAACGTATTGGCCTTTCAACAGCTAGATATAAAACGCATGCTAGCTTACTCAGGAATAGCACATGTAGGATACATGCTTATCCCGTTGGTAACTTTGGATTTAAAAAGTTACGCTGCTCCCGTAGCTGTGTATTCTTTAGCCTACATCATAATGAACAGCGCCGCGTTTATATTAGTAGATTACATATTTCAAAATGACAATAAACCGCACCTCATTGAAGAACTAGCAGGAATAGGCTACAAATATCCTCTAGCTGCTTTTTCGTTAACCGTGCTTCTTATCTCATTAACCGGATTGCCACCTACACTAGGATTTATAGGAAAATATTTTGTATTCCTCTACGCCTTAGCAAACGGTTTACTACACTTGGCTATTATAGGAATAGTATTCAGCCTAGTAGGAGCAGGTTATTACTTACGCGTTATATATTTTCTTTACATGAAACAGGACGATCATCAACTATCTCAAAAAGGAAATCCGTTCTCCCTCCTTGTATCTAGCATATGTGCTCTATTTGTAATAGTACTAGGAATATATCCTTCTTTGGTAACAGATTGGATAGTAATGAACATAAGATGAAAAGGCAATAAAACGTTGACGGAAGAGCGTTTTTTGTCGATAATTTTATAGAATGGAGGAGGTGGGTTGTTCAGAGAAAGTTATACCATATTAGTATTTGGTAAAAAGAAACAGCAGTTTCTACAGCTAGAAGTAACTAAGTTAAAGCTGTTTTTGATTGTAAGCATTGTTATAACTTCGGTTATAACAAGCGTTATAAATATATACGTCATGTATATAACTCCCTACCGCAAAGATGAGATAGAAAGATTAAAAGCAGAAAAAGATAGAGCCAATAGGCTGGTATCGCAGTTAGAATCCAAGTTAGCCATTTTAGAAGAAAAGCTTGTAACATACGAAAAGAAAACACGCAAGCTAGCTATAATAGCCGGAATAAACGTAGATAATATACTACCGTTGGCAGGTATAGGTGGAAGTGCAGAAGAAGACGAGATTTACTCTATAGAACGTTTAAATCTTCTGGAAACAGCATTAGGTAAACTGGAGCATTTATACAAAGAAAGAAAAAGGTATTTATCTAGCATACCGTCTCTATTTCCCACAAAAGGGGTAATAGTAAGTAGGTACGGTATACGAATCGATCCCTTTACGAGAAAAAGAGCTTTTCACAGAGGTATAGACATAGAAGCTGCACCTAAAACTCCTGTATTAGCCGCAGCTGATGGTGTAGTGATAGAGGCAGGAAGACTGGGTAATCTAGGAAGAGCTGTGGTTATAAAACATGGTCCCTTTTATAGAACACGGTATGCTCACCTTTCACGTTACTTTGTTAAGAAAGGACAAAAGATAAAAGCCGGGGATATAATAGGGTTAGTAGGAACAACTGGACGATCAACTGGATACCATTTACATTTTGAGGTTATCAACAGAGGGAAATTTGTAAATCCTGAAAACTACGTATTTTTAACTTTTGTTCCTTCCGGTAGCGAGATAGATGAAAGTAGCTAGAACTATTACAGAAGACCAAAAAATTGCACCTACTGTTATATGTAGTACCCGTAGGGTCATGGGTATTTTCATGTAAATATTAGCTATACCAAGGCAAAATTGTATTACCAACACAATAACAACCGTATAGCCTAATCTTACCAAAAACCTGGATTTTACAATTTTCCACACAAGCCATATAGTTAAGAAAAGTACGATGAAAGCTATTATTCTATGTAGCATCTGGATCTTCATTAGATAATTCCACTTGGGCAAAAAACTACCACACCATGGAAATTCAGGACATATAAGCGATGCGCCTGTACGTGTTACCAAAGAGCCACTTAATAACAAAATATAAGTTAGCATTACAACTAGATTGACCAGATAAAAATCTCTGAACATCAAAGGTGGCAATTTTACATTAGCGGTTCTAGCTCCTATAAATGCCAGCAAACCTACTATAAGCATAGCTGTAGCTGTATGAATAACACCTGTTATAGGGGGAATCTCAAGCAAAACGTGTATTCCTCCCAAAACTATTTGGACAAGCAATAACCCAACCAGGAAATAATTTCCCATCATTACGTAGTGGTCATACTTATAACTCTTTCTAATCAGCAAAAATGTCCATCCTACAAAGATAACTACCAGAGCTCCAAGTAACCTATGAAGAAATTCAACCCATGCACCCATAAAAAAAGGGGGGATAGCTCTGCCATAACATAAAGGCCAATCTGGACACCCTAAACCGTAACCTGTAACCCTTACTATAGAACCCATAGCAATAAGTATCACAGTAGATGTCCACGACAATAAAATTGCTCTGCTAACACCTTTTTCCACGGCAACCACCTTCTATCTCTATAGATAAAAAATACACTTTTTCCAGAACAGAACCCAATAGATACAACCAAATTCCTATAGTTATAGCAATACAAAAAAAACGTATCACTTTCTCCACAGTAATCACAAAGTACACAGATTGACACATATCATAGTTTCTTTGTTCCACTATTTTTTATCCTCTTTTAGATTAAAAATTGTACAATTAAGTAACGTAAGAATAACTATCCAAAAGAGTTAAAGCAATGTTAGAAGATATATATCCAGATAAAGAATGGATAGAACTTATCAGCAAGTTACCTTCCGGCACAACAGTGATATTAGGACCTAGTAATGTGGGTAAAAGTTATTTATCTATGTTTCTTTTTACCAAGCTACAAAAAGTTAAACGAAAAATAGCGCTTATTACGTTAGATCCAGGTCAACCCATTGTGGGATTACCTCTAAATTTATCTCTTTCCTTATCGAACCCTTTACGTATGCCTTACAAATTAAAATTTACTGGCACTTTTTCTCCAAGAAAAAATATTGCAGCCACTTTATCTTCTGCTAAAACTCTTCTAGACGTAGCTAAAGAATCACTTGCAGAGTATATAATAGTCGACACTTGTGGTTATATATCTACTACTGAGGCACGAGAGTACAAACTACACTTGATAGAAACACTATCACCCACACTTGTAGTATGTATAGGTAATAAAGAAATATTACCGCTCTTTAAAGTTGTAAGAAAGTTTTTCCCCACAATTTTGATACCGCCTTCAAATAAAGCTAAGGTTATTACTCGTCAAAAACGAAGGGACCGAAGAACGCGAAAAATATTAGCACATTTACAAAACTATACTTTAGAAACAGTTCCTTTTGACCAAGTTATAGATACGAACTGTATGATAGCTTCTGAATTATTAAAATATACTACACCTACAGCTACTTTAGTAGGTATAATAGACTCTGTGAATTTCTGCAAAGGATTGGGGATAATAACCAATATAAAAGAGATGCTAGAAGTAGCAACAGCTGTAGAAATAAAGAAAGAAGACAAAATATTGATATCAAAAGAAAGGTGTGAGGATCTTTTACATAAACTAGGATTACAATCCGAGATAAGAATATATAAACGTCACCTCATACCTGTTGTCTATCCAACCGCAAATGAAGACTAAAAAGTAAAGAAACCTATGTTAGATAATAAATATAGTGTACTTTACTTACTTTCGCTAGCTAGTGTAATTGTTCTTCTTTTAGGATGTTCACATATACAAGAAAATAGCAGTTGCGCTCCCAATATAGATGAAAATGGTAAAACTACAGTTACGGTAGGAATTTTCCAGCCTGTGATCACCCTTGTTCCCAATACCGTATTTCACTTGACTACCAGCAACTTTCTACAGAACATCTTCGAGCCACTCGTGGAAGTAGGAAGAAACCTAGAAACAAAACCCTTATTAGCAAAAAGTTGGGAATTTATTGATGATACAACTATTGATATATACCTTAAAGAAAACGTTCAATTCCACAACAATCAAAAGTTAGAGGCAAGTGAGGTTGTAGCTTCTTTAAAAGAATCTATAGAAAAATTCACCCAAAACGGAGTAATCTATTTCTCAGAAGTAGTAGACAAAATAGAGCCTGTTGACAAATATAAATTCAGGTTATATCTAACCAGACCATCACCTCAGATATTATACTTTCTCTCATTTCTATCTATCACACCTATTGGTATAGAGTTAAGCTCAAACCCTATAGGCACAGGGCCTTACTTTTTTGTAAAACAACAAGACAACGTTATAGAACTAAAAAAATTCCCTAACTACCACTCCAAAAACGAGGGCCCTGACACAATAAAATTTATCTATTTTCAAAATAGATTCGACGCTATAAAAGCACATGACTTATGTAAAGTAGACTTATTGGTAAATGTACCTGCCGATGTATTTCACAATTTAAAGATAACCAATAAAGGTAACACTCAGAAGTCTATAAGCTACATAGTCACTTTTCTTTCACTTTCTCCGTTGGTAGAGCAGTTTAGAAATATAAAGGTACGAGAGGCTATAGATTTAGCTTTAGATAGAGAGAAATTGGTAAAGGAGCTTTTAAAA
>JALWYX010000049.1 GCA_027078415.1 Thermoanaerobaculia bacterium | reverse complement strand
TTCGCTGTAAAAAACGTAACTTTTTCAGTTAATGGGGGAAGAATATTTGGATTTCTAGGGCGAAACGGTGCTGGAAAAACAACCACGATAAGAATGATAGTTGGTATATTCCTTCCCGACTCAGGCAGAATAGAGCTTTTTGGTAGAGAGTTTTCTCGTACCCTTCTAGACAAAGTTGGATATCTGCCTGAAGAAAGAGGGTTATACAGAAGGATGAAAGTTATAGATCACCTTGTATTTCTTGCTAAATTAAAAGGTGTAGATAGAAATACCGCTCTTAAAGAAGCAAGCAATTGGCTTGATAAACTGGGTTTAGGTGAGTGGAAAAACAAACGGATAGAACAGTTATCTAAAGGGATGCAACAAAAAGTGCAACTTATCGCAACTTTTATTCATAGGCCTCAACTACTTATACTGGATGAACCTTTCAGCGGATTGGATCCTCTCAATCAAGAGGTTTTTATAGACGCTATTTTGGAATTTAAAAAAGAGGGAAGAACGATACTTTTCTCCACTCATATACTGGAACACGCAGATAAGCTGTGTGATGATGTGGCTTTTATAGCAGGCGGTGAAGTGGTTCTTAAAGGAGAGCTAGCTAGCTTACGCCAAAAGTACGCTTCCTTGGGAAAACCTAATGATCTAGTGTCTATATTTAGAGAGGAGGTAGCTAATAGATGAACAAAAAAAAGGCTTTGGTTCTTATAGAAAGAGAGTTTTTACACAGAATAAAAAGTAAAAGTTTTTGGATTAACACTTTGGTTGTACCTATTATTATGATAGCTATAGGTATACTTCCTAGGTTTTTTATTTCAAAGATGCACCAGACAGAGAAAATGAAAATAGTGGATGAGTCTGGTTATCTAGGTGTAAAATTGGCTAACTATTTGAAATCTATACACAGTTCTGAACAAAACGCAAATATAAAAAGTAAGGATCCTACAATAGAGTTTAAGGTTTTAGAAGTAATAGAGAGCAAAAAATTTGATAAAGAAGCCTCAAAGTTAGACAAAGAAATTTTAGACAATAAGATAGATTCATGGCTATATATAACTGAAGAAGGAGAATTTATTTACAGAAGTAAAAACGTATCTAAGGTTGTAACTCTCACAAAACTTGAGCAGGCTGTAAATGATGTTACGAGGTTTGATAGGCTTAGGAGGAAAGGGCTTTCAGCTGATGAAATAGCAACGATATTTTCACCTATAAGACTTGAAACGTTCAAGGTGACACCTGAAGGTGCAAAAAGAGAAACGAGCGGTTCTAGGATTATAGTAGCAGTAGTTGTAATGGGTTTTCTCTATGTGATGATTTTACTTTACGGTCAGATCGTTCTAACGGGAGTTTTAGAAGAAAAAAGTTCCAAGATAGTAGAAATTATCCTATCTTCAGCAACAACTTTCGAAATGATGATGGGCAAAATAATAGGAATAGCGTCAGTTGCTCTTATACAAATATTTCTTTGGATCTCGTTTGCACTATTTTTAGCTTCACCTTACACAGCTAAAATAGCTCAAAACATCGCCTCTATACCTGTACCGCAGTTACCTCCAATACCTTTTTACCTAGCACTACATCTGGTGTTCTTGTTTATATTAGGATACTTGTTTTATGCATCCTTTTACGCTCTATTAGGATCGGCTTTCAACGATATACAGGAAGTTCAAAACATGGGCAACTTAGTTATTCCGTTTATCATAGCACCTTGGTTAATTTTTATTCCTATTATAAACGATCCAGATTCCTTTATATCTGTAATATCCACTTTCATTCCACCACTAACACCCCTTATATTAGCGCTGAGAATAGCGGTAAAGGTTCCTCCTCTCTGGCAACAAATAATGGCCTACTTAGTTTTGATAATAGGGGATATATTAATGATCTGGATGGCATCCAAAGTATATAGAGTAGGGATTCTTTTATATGGGAAAAAACCCACAGTTGGAGAGATTTGGAGATGGATTGTATCCAAAAACTAATAAAACAAAAAAGCTAAGTTAATTTATAATAAATTTAAAATAGATTAATATATACACCTGAATGGATATAAAGACAATAAAGAATACACTGTTTATTTTGTTATTATTTTCTTTCATAGTTGTAAACGGATGTATTGTAAGAAGAGCGCAGCGTATAACGAGAGTTACAATAGGTATCCCCTATTTGCCTATATCTCTTGATCCTCACGATTTCCTCGAACTTGTTACCTCAAATGTTTTAGCTAATATTTATGAGCCTTTGGTAACATTTGATAAATCTTTAGTATTCAACCCCTCTCCCAATCTAGCGCTAATGTGGGACACACCAACCGAAAACGAATGGATATTCCATCTGCGTAAAGGAGTGAAGTTTCACGACGGTACCCCATTTAACGCAGAGATAGCTAAAAAAAATATAAAAACAGTTATAACAAGTGAGGGTATTATCAAAGGTTTCTTTACCCACGTATCTGAAGTAGAAAGTTTGGACAACTACACTTTGCTAATAAAGACTAAAAAAAGCTACGTAATGATGCTAAACGCTTTACAAATACTTTTTATAAAGAAAGATGTGATGGGTGATAAACGAGTAGTTCCCATAGGTACCGGTCCTTACAAATTGGCAGCTGCAGATGCAAAAAATATTATTCTTGAAAGGAACGAGAATTATTGGCAGAAGTTGGATAAACTTACACCCAAAGTTGCTACCTTCGTATCTACCAGTTCTCCAGATACAAGTTTTAAAATGATAAAAACAGCTAAAGTGGATGTACTACTATTTCCTCCCCACAATATATTTGTAAAAGCAACCAAAGACCCTGAATTAAAAACCCATAAAAAGGTAGGAATTAGTGTTATATATCTTCACTTACGTCCAGATACAAAACCTTTCGATGATATAAGAGTAAGAAAAGATATAGATTTAGATTTAGACAGAGAAGAGATTGCAAAAAAAGTATTCCATGGATTAGCTATTCCTGCATCTCAACTAGTAACGCACCACAGTTTTGGATATAATCCTTCACTAAAACCAACTAAAAGAGATCTCGAACTTGCAAAAAAGCTGTTAAAAGAATCTGGATACGACAACTTATCTTTGGAACTTTTTTTCAGAGAGGGAAGGGATATATCTATTATAGCTAAACAGCTAGAAGAAGCAGGTATAAAAGTTACCTTAAGACCGCTTAAAGCCAAAGATCTTCACGTCCTTCTTATGAAAGGTAAAATTCCGTTTTACTACGGTGGCATAGTAAACGATACAGCCGATAGTGGAGGGGTTTTAGAAGCGATGGTAAAATCGAAAGGCCAAGGGGAAGGGTTATCCTTTAACTTTGTTGGTTATAACAACAGCGAATTAGATACGATAATAGAAAGAGCTAATTCTACTTTCAACAAAATGGAGCGTAAGAAACTTCTCCAAAAAGCTTTGCATATAGTATCAGAGGAAAAAATATACATACCTTTGGTAGCACCTGACCTTTTATTTATCCTTAGAAAAAACGTTGAATGGAAATCAACCCATCCTTATCTTTTACTTCTTAAAGATCTAAAAATACACTAAGCAAAAACCTTTACCAACTGCTTCAAAGTTAACTACTATCTATTTATACAGAGTTGACCTTTTTATCTAACAGATACTAATGACAGGTTTTTATGATCACTCAAAATTTCCCCAACTTTACTTACTACATCGCTAGTTTTTACCTCTAATCTGGAGCCGTCTTTCCTAAGTTCTATCTCAACTTTACCTTCTTTTATCGTTTTAGCACCAACTATTACTTTTAAAGGAAACCCCAAGAGATCGGAATCTTTAAATTTAAATCCTGCCCTTTCGTCTCGATCATCTATTATAGTATCTATCCCTTTTTCTTTGAGCTGTGAGTAGATAGATTCAGCTTCACTTACAACAGTTGTATTATCTGTATTAAGAGGCATTACAACACACTCGAAAGGTGCTATAGCGACCGGCCATACTATTCCTTTATCATCGTGATGTTGCTCTATAGCTGCAGCCACAGATCTTCCTATTCCCAACCCATAACATCCCATAACCACAGGTTTACTTTTACCGTCTTTATCCAAGAAATAACACTTCATTGCTTCGGAGTATTTGGTTCCCAGCTTAAATATATGTCCAACCTCGATCCCTCTGTAAACTTTTAATAAAGATTTGCACCTAACGCACTTATCACCTTTTTTAGCTTCTGCTATATCAACTATTTTAAATTTTCCAACTTTATCCCAAGTAGCCCCAACTATATGAGCATCTTTCTTATTAGCTCCACACACAAAGTACTCTATAGCTGCAGCACTTTTATCAACCAACAGTTCTATCTCCTCAGAAAGTCCCACAGGTCCTGCAAATCCTACAGGAGCATTTGTTATATCTTCAATGGTTTTATCATCTGCGAGTTCCCCTTGAGTACCTAAAACGCCTCTTAGCTTCTCTTCACTTACTTCTCGATCTCCTGCTACAGCAACAGCTATTAATTTCTCTGGTGTCTTATAGATCAAAGTTTTTACTATACTATCAGTAGATACTCCAAGGAAATCGGCAACTTCTTTAACCCTGCTTTTTCCCGGAGTCGGTACAATTTCAAAATTAACTTTATTATATTTTTTAGGTTCTATATAGAAGGACGCTTTTTCCACATTCGCTGCGTAACCACATTTAGGGCAAGTGATTACCAAACTTTCGCCGTGATCTGCAAATACAACAAACTCATGAGAAACAGATCCTCCTATAGCACCAGTTGCCGCCTCAACCACAGAGAATTTAAAACCGGATCTTTCAAGTATTCTAGAGTAAGCGTCTCGCATATCGTTATAGGTTTCATCGAGCGATTCTCGCGTTGAATGGAAAGAGTATGCATCTTTCATGATAAATTCTCTCGCCCTTAAAAGACCAAATCTAGGTCGTATTTCATCTCTGAACTTAACTTGTATCTGATACAAATTAAATGGAAGTTGTTTATAACTTCTTATATCGGCTCTTGTTATAGCTGTAACTATCTCTTCGTGAGTAGGTCCAAAGCAGAAATCCCTATTATGACGATCTTTAATTCTGAGCAGCTCTTTTCCATACTCGTACCACCTTCCCGATTCTTTCCAAAGTTCCGCAGGCTGCACAGCTGGCATCTGCAGTTCTACCGCACCCTTTCTGTCTAGTTCCTCTCTAACTATATTAGAAAATTTCTGAATAGATCTCCAAAGAGCCGGCAAGTAAGAGTATATTCCTGCTGAGTGTTTCCTTATAAGCCCAGCTCTTATCATAAGTTTATGGCTAGCAATCTCGGCTTCCTTAGGCACCTCCTTGGAAGTAAAAAGGTAGTATCTACTCCATCTCATTCCAATCTCCTTTTAATCAATATAGTCCTCTGCTCATATACCATTCCAAAAGTTGCTCCGGTGTTGCAAGACGAGTTAATCCAAAAATATGCTTAGGTACGGTAGGAGCCATAAGCCTAGAGGTTTCATAAACTAAATAAGCAAAATTAGCTTGTACTTTCCTAGCTCCTTGCGTTGTATACAAAGACTTCAAACTAGATAATTGAGCACGTAATATATCGCTACTTCTTTTTATCTTAAAACTCTCAAGAGTGGACCTACGCTGTTTTTTAACCACCTCCTTTTTAGACACCCCTACTTCCGCAGTTAAACGGTTAAGGTAAGTTTCCACATCATCTTCTTTCTTACGTTTCTTCCTAGCATATTCAAGCAATACAGGTATACGTTTACAGTTAGCATCATGGATGCTTTGATCTTGTATTATCCAACCTAACTGTCTTATAACCAAATTTGACGATACGTTATCAACAAGATTTTTTATAAAAGGAACTAACGCTTTTTTATAGTTTGCATCACTACCGTCAAACATATTAAGCACGTAGTGGACGTGGAAGGTAGCCAAAGTTTCGCTTATAGTCTCTACTATTGGGTGATTCCCAAGTGTTTCTCGCAACTGTATTACAAAATCGTCCAGATTTTTTATTGAAGTATCGTATACATCTTCAACTCGATCGAGCAAACTATTTATAAACTCGTAAAATTTACTCATTCCGGGCAAAGAGAAGAAGGTTGATTCTTTTCCAAAAAGAATCCTTAAAGACCTAAAAAGTATAGCCTTTACTATATCTGACGCGGCAATCGTTGCAGCAGGGTGGTAAGGTGTAAATATTAGAATAGAGGTATTTGTATAAGGTAGAAAATCCAATACATTATGGTCCAAACCTGCTCTTAGATCCAAAACAACGTAATCTACAGGAAGTTCATTTATAGCTGCTCCAAGTTGTAAACGAAATCTTTCGTTAGGGTTAGCAATTTCATCTATAAAATACTTAGGTGATGCTATAAATCCAAAATTTTTATATCGACCTTGAGGATCTAGTTTAGTATCTAGCCTTGTTATAAGTTGTGGTAGCGGTATTCCTTTTTTTTTAAAATGGTAAAGATCTTTCTCCACGTGAACATCTATTGTATTTCTAACTGAGGATGTACCGCTATCCAGATCTACCAACACAGTTGAACCCAATTTTGACAATGAAAGGGCATAATTTACAGCTAAGGTAGTTTTACCTACTCCTCCTTTTCCCGAAGCAACAGAGATAATTCTTTTTGGCATTACCTGTTTTCTTCTTTTACTCTTATTACTACTTTACCAAATACCCCGCCTTTCATAAGATAATCATAAGCATCACTAGCATTATCTATATCGAACACTTTGTCTATTATAATTTTGAAATCTCCTTTTTCTATATACGGTTGTATAAAATTAAGGAGGGATCTGATAAGCCAACCTTTCTCCTCAGCAGAGCGGTATCGTAACACTGAACCTTTAATAGTAATCATTTTTCGCATAATCTTTGCTAGATCCAGTTCACTTTTATTACCTCCTAGTAACCCTATAACAACAATTTTACCTTTAGGAGCAACAACTTCTATAAAATCCTCTAGTTTTCTTCCAGCCACCATATCCAAGATTAGGTCAAATGAAAGATTATGCGATCTTTTTACCATCTCGGGTATTTCATTCAACAGGAAAGCACCTTTTGCACCTAGAGCAAACAGTTTATCCAATCTATCCATACTTCTGCCTGCCACAAAGACTTCAGCACCTATAAAGTTTGCTATTTGTACCGAAAATATACCTATACCTGATGCAGCAGCGGTGATAAGAACTCGTTGAGAAGGTTTAAGATCACCTTCCAAAGCCAGATTCAACCAAGCTGTAACTCCCCCTTCAAGAAGAGCCGCTCCCTCTACAAACGAAAGCTCTTCAGGGAGAAAAGCGGCTTGTCTGTAGTTGCACGCTACGTATTCTCCCTGTGCTCCCCCATCTACAAGGGCTATAACTCTATCTCCCTCTTTAAAACCCTTAACGCTACTTCCTACCTCTTTTACTATTCCTGCACACTCCAACCCTAGTATTTCACTAGCTCCCTTAGGAGGAACGTACAGTCCTTTGACCTGTAGCAAATCAGCTCTATTAAGTCCTGCTGCATATACCTCTATAAGTATCTCTTCTGTTCCCACTTTAGGAGTAGATAAATTGTTCCCTACAAATACTCCTCTCTCTTTTACAATAACACCCTTCATTCACTCATCCTCCTTACAGAAATAATCTACGATTAGAAATCTTCTATTCCTAGAGCTGATTCGACGACTCGCAGCAGTTTTCTTGTGGTGAAAGGTTTTTGAATATACATAAGGGCACCCGCTTCTAATCCTTCACGTAGTGCTTCTCCGCCCCATTTAGCAGTTAGAAATACCACTGGAACAGACTGATGTTTCGGATTTGATTTGATTTTTCTACACACTTCAAAGCCACTCATACCTGGCATCATAACATCCAATATAACAAGATCAAATAGAGAATTTTCCAAAACTCTGAGTGCCTTCGGTCCACTATCAGCCGTGACTACGTCGTATCCGTTATGTTCAAGGGTAGCAGCTATCAAACGAAGTACATCAGGTTCATCATCAACCACTAATATCTTAGCTGACATTAAAACCTCCTTTAACAATAATGATTCATAATAACCCTCTAATTATCTTTCTACCAACCGATGGACCCTCGTACACAATACTAGTAAAAAGTTCACACAGCTGGGCCCCTTTTTCTAATCTAGATTTTACATCTTCCGCATCCTCAATTCCACCTACAGAAACAACCGTTTTTCTATTATGAATATATCTATTTACAAGCTCCAAAGAACGTAAACTCATGGAACGTAATACTCTTCCACTAAGACCACCTCTAGCAGGAGCTTCGGGAATCAGCCAAGTTTTAGATGTTGTATTCGTCGCCACTATGCCATTGCAGCTAGAAGAGAGTACCACTTCTACTACCTCTCTAAGAGCATCATCCTTCATATCAGGAGAAATTTTAAGGTATACAGGCTTATAGGTAGAATCCTTAACAACTTTGAAAAGTTCTACGAGAAAATTTAAATCTTCCAAGAGATCCCTTAACCCTCGAGTGTTAGGTGAGGAGAAGTTAATAACAAAAAAATCAGCTATACCTTTAAACTTATTTACCAAAATTCGGTGTTCCAAAAATAGTTCCTTTTTTGGTCTATCCCAGTTAGTACCTATATTTACCCCTATCGGTATAGGTGAACTATAACTTTTTAAGTTTTCCACAACTTTGTTAGCACCTGCGCTAGGAAATCCCATCCAGTTCTGCAAAGACCTGTATCGAGGATACCTTAATATACGAGGACGGGGTTTACCCCTCTGCGGAAATAAAGTAACCGTACCTATCTCAACAAATCCAAAACCCAACCAAGGGAATATAGGAAGAAGTTCTCCATTCTTATCAAAACCTGCAGCTACACCTATCGGTGATGGAAAAACAACTCCATCGACAACTCTAGCCAAACTCTTAGGAAAACTAGGACGCATAAAGCGCAAAATAGGAAAAACCAACTTAACGATACGTAAACTATTATGAACACTTTCCGGATCTAGAAGAAAAAGAAAAAACCTCAAAACCCTATACATATTTAAAAACTATTTTACATTTCTTCTGCAATGCGGCATAATAATTACATAGTTTGAATAAATTTTTAAAAGAGGTAGAAGATGCCTGAAGATAAAAAAATTAACGTATCAGAGAAAGAAGCGTTAGAGATCGCTGAAGCTTCTAGAGAAAAGGAGTGGAAAAAACCAAGTTTTATGCGTGAACTTTTTATGGGACACTTTAGAACCGATATGATAGATCCCTACCCTGTGGTAGAGGGTTTCAGCGATGAGTTTAAAGAGTTTTACGAAAAATTGAAAAAGGTTGTAAAGAAATGGGATCCACGAGAAGTTGACGAATTAGGGGAGTATCCTTGGAATGTAGTGGAAGAGTTAAAGAAAATAGGTGCTTTCGGGATGAAAATTCCTAAAGAATACGGAGGTTTAGGGTTTTCCAATCTCGAGTACCAAAAAGTGATAGAACTACTAGGAACGTGGGATGGTAGCTTGGTTGCGCTGCTTTCTGCACACCAATCGATAGGTGTTCCTCAACCGATAAAACTTTTCGGCTCCGAAGAGTTGAAGAGAAAGTACTTACCTCGTTGTGCAAAAGGGGAGATATCGGCTTTCGCGCTTACAGAAATAGAAGTGGGAAGTGATCCTGCACGTCTTACCACCACAGTACAATTATCTGAGGATGGAACTCATTACATATTAAACGGTTCCAAACTGTGGTGCACAAATGGTCCTATAGCAGATCTTATAGTCGTTATGGCACGAGATTCTAGGAGTAAAAAAATTTCTGCCTTTGTAGTAGAGAGCAAATGGGAAGGAGTAAAAGTAGAACACAGATGTAGATTTATGGGATTAAGAGCCATATCTAACGGAGTTATAAGGTTTCACAACGTCAAGGTGCCTAAAGAAAATTTGATAGGTAAGGAAGGTAAAGGGCTTAAAATAGCTTTAACTACCTTAAATGATGGAAGGTTATCGATCCCTAACGCGTCTATAGGAATAGCCAAGTTGTGTTTGAATATATCGCGCCGTTGGGGTAGAGACAGGGTACAGTGGGGCAAACCGATAGGTAAACATGAAGCAATAGCACACAAAATAGCTAAGATGGCCGCTACTATATTCGCTATGGAATCGATGGTCAAAATAGCAACGTGGATGAGTGATAGTAAAAGATTCGACATCAGGTTGGAAGCCGCAGCATGTAAAGAGTGGATAACAGAAAGAACCTGGGAAATAATAGACGATACAGTCCAAATAAGGGGAGGTCGAGGGTACGAAACGGAAACCTCTCTCAAAATGAGAGGAGAAGTCCCTATTCCTGCAGAACGCATATTGAGAGATTACAGAATAAACAGGATATTTGAAGGCTCTTCTGAGATAATGCACCTTTTTATAGCAAGAGAAGCTCTCGATAAACACCTACAAATAGCAGGTTCTCTCATAGACCCAAAAATAGAACCTTCACAAAAATTTAAAGATCTTACCGAAAAAGTTCTGCCCTTCTACCTTAAATGGTACCCTACCACTTGGCTAGGATGGAACAGTTGGCCTGCATTTTCCGAATATGGAGAACTAGCAAGACATATGAGATTTATTAAAAAATCAAGCAAACGCTTAGCCAGAACCATCTTTCATCTCATGCTCTCACACGGACCTAAACTGCAAAACAGGCAGGGAGTCCTATTTAGAGTAGTCGATATAGCAAATTACCTTTTCGCTATGGCAGCCTCGATTTCTAGAGCTCATACACTAACCCATAAAGGGGCACCCAACGCCAAAGCAGCCAGGGAATTAACAGATCTATTCTGCAGAATAGCACGGAGAAGAGTAAACTTACTATTTACAAACATATGGATTAACGACGATACCTTGCTTTATAGAACGGGAGTTAAAATTATAAATGGCGGCTATAGATGGATAGAAAAAATAGTAGGAGAAATGTATGGAGATATAGACGCACCCACGTTTTCTATCCAGCCTATAAAAGAAACAAAAGCTGCCCAGCAAAAAATAAGAATTAGTTAACTAGAACACTCTCTCTACTTACTACTTAAAAACTCTCATACAACTAAAAAGCTATTATACCTATCTCAAATAGATTTCAAGCTAAGAGATAGACACTTGGTAAAATGGAACACACCACAAAAAAATTTACAAATAAACAACAGCTTTACACTCTTTATCTATTACACTCTAAACCAATAGGGTGGATCAAATTACACCTGACCCCTCGAGCAGATAGATAGATAAAAAGTAAAGGTTCTCTCCATCATAGGAACGATCTTTAAATGTGGAAATCTATCTCCTAAAGTAAGAAAAACTCTCTATACACTAGCCTTACCTAGAAAACATAAAATTCAATAAAACCCTTCTCTCTCAAAGCTTATATCTAGATGCATAATTATTTGTGCAAACTCACAAAAATCTTTCATATCAGAGGGGTTATACAAACTTTCATATTGCTTTTCCTCATACTTTTCCACATTAAAATCACGAGAAACAACAAAACAGCTGTGTCTAAACTAACAATCATTTACAATATAAGTAAAACCAACAAAATAAGTAAAACCAACAAAAAATAAAGGCTTTACACTCTTTTTAAGTATAAGTGTAAATGACGTTATTGTTACCATAAGTAACAATAAATAGCTTGTAAAAATATATCACACAACCAGAAGCAACTAGTAAACGTACTTATTATCTCAAACTAGTTGATTTTTGTTATCTGGCACGTTGATTGCTACTTCAACAAAGCAAAAAATGTTTGTAATTACAGTGTAAGTGGAGGTAGGCTATGTGGAGAAAGTTGGTGGGTGTTGTTTTAATATCTGTCAGTGCCTGGTTAGGTGCTGACGATAGAAATTTTTTCGCGTCTTCTAAGGATAAACCGTACGTTATGCTTATATTAGATACGACAGGTTCAATGGGAGGTCCCACACAAAGTGGGAAAAGAAAACTTGAAGCTGCTAAGGAATCTATATACACGGTAGTAGACGAGATGGATTCTATACATTTTGGGTTAGCAACTTTTCCAAATACTCGCAACTTACATACAACAGGAGGTTACTATAGCTATAGCGGTGGAGGATTTAGCACTTATTGTAAGGGTTGGGAACCGTTAAACGATTTCAAATCGGAAGACAATCCTAATAATTCACTTCCGTATGGAAGAGTTTTAAGGTTTAAAACTACCACTCTGCCCAACGGCTTAAAAGAGGGTGATATTATTCCTTTAAATTGGGACGATGACAACCGTTTTAAGATAAAAGCTCGTATGGCTCCAAACCTTATCTGGGAGAGTCCTACAGCTACACCTAAATTCGGTATAGTGGAACATATTTCAGGCGATTACCTAAAACATCCCGATGCCAAAGTGCTAGTATACAAAGGGTATACTCCTTTAGGTACTACAATGCAGCAAATGTACAGTTTTTACAACAAGTGGTATAAAAAAGCTATAAAACACGATCCTTCCTTGAAAAAAGGGTGTAAAGACGTCAACGTCATTCTTCTAACGGATGGAATGGACACTTGTGCCGGTGCCAATTCAGGAGCAACTATAGCTGCTAATGCAGCTGCAAAGCTTTTAAACAAATATAACGTACGCACTTACGTTTTGGGCTTTGGAGTATCAGGAGCAAATCAACCCTATCTTGATAAGATAGCTCAAGGTGGTGGTACTGGTCAAAGTTACCTTCCTCAAAATCAGCAGGATTTGATAGACACCTTAAGAGCTATATTAACAACCATTACACCCAAACCTTCTTCCTTTTCTCCTGGATCATCTCCTTCTGTTAGCAGTGAGGTTGGTAACAGGGTGTACATCTCTTCTTTCATACCTATACCAGGTACAGGTATATGGCCTGGTTCTTTAAAAAGCTTTGTAAAACCTATACCCACTACCACCTCAGGAGATATAAAAACTACACCCAAATGCAATACCAGTATTAAGGAAGCATGTTTCGCATGGGATATAAGAACCAAAGTCATTCAACAAGCTAAGCAGAAAAATGCAAATAAACTAGATTCTGTAATATCCACAAACAAGGTAAACAGTAGAAGAGTATATTACTTATATCAACCTAACCCTACATCTACTCCTCTTCAAATCAAAACCAATCTAGCTCTTCTTAAAACACCTACAAAACCGCTTGACTGGACAGAACTGTTTAAAGCCTTTGGTATAGATCCTAGCAAACCCATAAGCAGTAAAAAGAAGGAAATTAGGAAAATATTAGACAAAGTCTTGGATATTAAGAAAGAAAAGATAGATACAGGTTCAGGTAAAATTACTTACAGATATGTAATAGGAGATTTCTTTCACTCCTCTCCTAAAGTTATAGATACACCTAAAGTTTTTAAATATTTTGCTTTCGATCTGTTTGGTAGCGGTGCTGCAGGAATCGGAGGAAATCCATGTACCAGTAGTTCTAACGGATACCGTTGTATTGCTTATAAGAATAGATTCCGTAGAAAAATGTTGGTAGTTGGTGCAAATGACGGACAACTTCACTTCTTCGACGCAGGTATTTACAACAAAACCAAAAAAGAGTTTACTCTAGGCAGCGGATATGAACTTTTTAGCATAATGCCTAGAACCGCCATGCCTATACTCAGAGAGGTTGTCGAGAAAGAAGATCACGCGTATTCTATGGATGGGGAAGTCAGAATATGGGATGTATTTATAGATCCTGACCATAACGGTACTCCGTCAAGTACGCAGCGCGAATGGAGAACCATAGTAGTAGCACCTATGAGAAAAGCCGGACTATTCCTAAGCGGGGACAGAGCTGAGGTGGTAAAAGGCTCAGGAGAAAACGTTCTAGGTTCGATAATAGCGGTAGATGTAACATACCCAGACCCCCTAAATCCAACCGATTACACTCCACAGGTAGATCCAACAACTAAAATAGACCAGCAGATACCTCGTTGTATAAGGATGCCTAGCAGCTGCTCAGGAAAATTTCCTAGAGTTTTGTGGGAATTCTCAGACTCCGTATATGTACCAGGAAAAGGAGAAGTATCGTATTACGACGAAGATAAAAACGGTGCAAGAGACATGGCTGACCCATGGTCAACTCCTGTTATAAGCAGGGTTAAAATTATACGATCCGGATCAACTTTTGATCCAAATGAACCCAATTTTGTAGCTATTTTCGGAGGTGGAATAGATCCAGAGAGTATATACACCACCGAAGGATCTTTAACTGTCAACAAAAATCCTAAAGCTGGGAATTTCGTATATATTGTAGATATAGAGACGGGTAAAATCCTATACAAGAGAGAAGTGGATGGGATGGTTGCCGATGTAACCGCTATAGATACAGACGACGATACGTTTGTTGACTATATATATTTCGGAACAACAGCTGGTTATGTTTACAAAATAGATGTAACAAAGCCGGTTACACTTAAACCGATCAACATCTATACTCTAAGCGGAGCAACAGTATCTGAAAAGAGAGTTGTGGATCCATCCTGGGATCCTTTTGTAATATTCAAAGCATCAGAAGAGTTCTCTAAGCCTATATTCTTCCGACCTCTTCTTACTTACGTTCCCTCTAAAGGTGCATACGCTGTAACTGTAGGTACAGGTGATAGAAACAACTTGTGGTACAACGGAGGCGAAAACACTACTCCTGTAACGCAAGGTATCTACACATTCTTAGACGACGGACTAGACGGATCTACAGTAATAATAGGAGACAAACTGCCTGAAGAACTTAGCAAATTCTTAGTAGATAATCCTCCGAAACTTCTAATAGGTCCAGACAAAGGTTGGAAAATAACTTTAGAAGTCAGAGACAACAAATATATGGAACGTCTAACTGCACCTCCTATAACAGTAGGAGGAGGAGTGCTAGTTCTAGGAACTTTCATTCCTCAACCCGGAGAAAACACAAACGCCTGTGGAGTTGCAGGAATAGGTAAGCTGTACCTAGTAGATGCGTTAAGCGGAACAGCTATAACACAGATAAAAGCTGCTTCAGATGTAAAAAGCAATAAGTATGTAGAGACACCCGACGGTGCACCTCCTCTAGCTCCTATAACAAGCCTATCTTCTACAGGCAAATCTACTACCGCCAGCCTAATCGACCAAAGTAAATGGGACGATATAGTAGCAGCTATAAAGAGAAATTACCCAGCAAGAGCTAAAACAGGTAATTACTACATCTCAGTACAACTAAGAACAGCATCGGATAAACTTTTCGAAGCATTACGAATACCTATCGGAGTTATAATCTCAAACTGGAAAGGACTATAAAAATAAAACCTACCACCAAAAAAGGGAGCCGTAGAGGCTCCCTTTTTT